>CACYBG010000023.1 GCA_902772605.1 uncultured Spirochaetaceae bacterium | reverse complement strand
GGTTCCCACCGGAAATGGAAGCATTTCCTCATTAAGTCTTTACGTTTTCAAAATTCTACGTAAGACCTGCACTTGCTTTCCACAGAGAATACATTCGTTGAATTAATTCCGTCGTAATGATAAAATCTCTTGTCAATGAAACGTCCCGGCAAATTCCTAACAGTCCTTGCGCTGTTGGCATCATCTACTACCCGACTCATATCTCAGGAAGCTGTAAAAAATCAGGATTTTACAAGCAATCTTGATGAGGACTTTTCATTTTCAACGGTTACGCTCAAGGAACTTTTCCTCCAGCAGAACGACGGCGGAACAAACCTCAAGGAACTGATAAACATTGCAGTCGGCTCCCTTTTGATTTTCCTGGCAATAATCGGAATCGTCAAACTTGTCGGCTATATACTGACACGAAAAAAGATGAAAGTAATAGAAGAAAAATTCATCGAAGCGAAAAAATCGGTTTTAGACACCAAAATGGACACGCTCAGTAAGGACGATTTCACCAAAATCATAGATTCAGGCATCGAGCTTTCAAAAAAGGTGGACAAACATACCGGACGCAAAAACTCGCCCATGCTTCCCCTGCTCGCATATGAAATTTCACTGGAAATGAACGTAGACAAAAAAACTGCCGCCAGATATTTCTGTGCATCACTTTTTTACGATTGCGGTCTGCTTGACATTCCGTCCGAATATTTCTTTTCTGAAATCCTCTATAAAAAAGAAAAAAATCAGTTTAAAAAACACGTAATCTGCTTCGACGGAAAAATCGACGAACTGCCGGCAGAACTTTACATGGACTGCTACGACGCATGTTACTTCCATCATGAAAACTACAACGGAAGCGGATATCCGGAGGGGCTTTCCAAAGATGAAATACCGCTTATTGCCAGAATATTGAGGGTCTTGGAAAGTTACATGTCGCTCATTTCAAAGGAAACCTACCACAAGGGCCTGTCAAAGAAAAAGGCTTTCATCGACATGAGGATGAAGGAAGGATTATATGATATGTCCATTATAGACATCCTTGAGACCTTAGTATAAACTTCAAGGCTAGGAAAATGCCGAACGTTGATTGGACTATCGGGCAATAAGAATCGGGAGTTTCAAAGCAAACTTTCATGGGAGGATATATGTGTGGAATCGTGGGATATGTAGGAGAAAAGAAAGCAACTCCTATTTTGCTTAATGCACTTAAAATGCTTGAATACCGTGGATACGACAGTGCAGGAATCGCCGTATTCAATGGAGAAGATATCGTAGTCCGCAAGGTAAAGGGTGCTCTCGAATGCCTTGAACAGCACATTGCAAAGGAAGTGATTGAAGGCTCCCTTGGAATCGGACATACAAGATGGGCGACACACGGTGAACCGAGCGACATCAATGCACATCCACAGACCAACGTAAGCGGTACCATTGCAATCGTTCACAACGGAATCATAGAAAACTATGCAAAGCTCAAGGCGTGGCTTCAGGAACAGGGCGTCGTTTTCAGAAGTCAGACCGATACCGAAGTCGTCGCACACTTAATCAACTATTTCTACGAGCAGGACAAGGACATTCTTTCGGCAGTCCTGAATGCGCTCCACAGACTGGAAGGAAGCTATGCACTGGGAGTAATCAGCAAGGATTATCCGGACAGAATCATTGCAGCCAGAAAGGAAAGCCCGCTCATCATCGGATTGGGCGAAGGTGAAAATTTCCTTGCAAGCGATGTTCCGGCAGTTTTGGAGCACACGAGAAAAGTCTTGTATCTGGACCAGAAACAGGTTGCAGTCCTTTACAACGATCACGTTGACCTGTATGACGACCAGGGTGCAAAAGTCATCAAGGAACCGAGTCATGTCGATTGGGACATCTCTTCCGCAAAAAAAGACGGATATGCACATTTCATGCTCAAGGAAATCCACGAACAGCCAAGGGCATTGAGGGATACGCTCAGGTCTAAAATCGTAAGGGAAAACAATCAGCCCGCAGACATAAATTTTGAAGAGCTCAAGATGACTCCGGAAGACTGGAAGAATGCAAAGAGAATCGTGATAACCGCATGCGGAACGGCATACCACGCTGGAGTCGTAGCACGATACGCTTTCGAAAGGTTCGCAAGGATTCCTGTCGTTGTTGATGTTGCATCCGAGTTCAGGTACATGAATCCGATTTTGAGCGAAGGAGACATCTTCATAATAATCAGTCAGTCAGGTGAAACTGCAGATACGCTGGCGGCGATGAGGCTTGCAAAATCAAAGGGCGTACGTGTAATCGCAATTACGAACTGCGTGGGTTCAACGGCAAGCAGGGAAGCGGACGACGTAATCTACACAATGGCCGGACCGGAAATTGCAGTCGCATCAACCAAGGCATACACGACACAGCTCATGTGCCTTTATCTTCTTGCACTCAAAAGCGGATTCTGCCGTGGAACATTGGAAACCGACAGATACAGGAAATTGATTTCTGAACTTGAGTCCATCCCTGAAAAGATTGAGGAATTGCTCAAGGACCAGAGCGACATACAGAAATTCGTAGACAGGAATTTCAACAAGTCAAAGGTGTTTTTCATCGGACGACTTTTCGACAGTGCAACGAGCCTTGAAAGTGCACTCAAGTTGAAGGAAGTCAGCTACATGCACAGTGAAGCGTTTGCAGCCGGAGAACTCAAGCACGGTCCTATCGCACTGATGGATGACACTTCATTGGTCGTAGCAATTGCAACCGTGCCGGAACTGTACGAAAAAATTGCAAGCAACATAATAGAAGTAAAAAGCCGCAATGCAACGACGCTCGTAATCACCCAGGCCGATGAAAGCGTTTTCAAGAAGGATACCGCAGACGCAATAATCAGGATTCCAGATACGGACTCTTCGTTCGGTCCATTGATTTCAGTAATTCCATCACAGCTTTTCGCCTACTACTGTTCAGTGCACAGGGGAATAAATCCTGACAAGCCAAGGAATCTGGCAAAATCGGTAACCGTAGAATGACACGCACGCCGATGATGCATGAGCGTTGTCGGCAAATTAATGAATCACGGGATGCATTTCCGCGTCCTGTGAAATTTGAAGATACAAGGGTGTAAAAATGGAATACTCAGCATCAGAAGTTTTAAGTTATGTGGAAGAAAACGACGTAAAATTCATAAAGCTTTTTTTCACGGATATATATGGAAACATAAAAAGCCTTACGGTACAGCCTTCCATGTTGAAATCAACTTTTGAAGAGGGAATCTCATTTGATGCAAATGCAGTCAAGGGTTTTCTCCACGTAAATGAGAGCGACCTTTTCATCACGCCTGACCCGGCTACTCTTTCAGTACTTCCCTGGAGACCGCAGCATGGAAGGGTCGCCAGACTTTACTGCAACATCAAGTATCCCGACGGAAATCCGTTTGAAGGCGATTCCAGGATGATTTTGAAGAACGTCATGAAAAAATGCCACGACATGGGATACGAAGTCAAGGTCGGAACCGAATGTGAATTCTATCTTTTGCGCCTTGATGAAAACGGAATGCCGTCAAGAATCCCAAGCGACTGTGCCGGATACTGCGACCTGGCTCCATTGGACAAGGGTGAAAACGTAAGGCGCGACATAATACTCACGCTCGAACAGATGGG
>CACYBG010000022.1 GCA_902772605.1 uncultured Spirochaetaceae bacterium | reverse complement strand
CCGTATGCACCGTAACTCAAAATCTGCATTCCTTTTCTCTGTAAAAGTCCCGTAAGGTTTTCTGCATTCGATTTTTCGATTTCTTCTTCCGTAATCGTAAGTCTCTGTTCTGCAACAGGCTTTCCGATTTTTGTTGCGGTAACGAAAATGACTGCATCGTCTTCTTCTGCGGACTGCGTAAATCCCAGTGCCGAAAAAAACAGCGAAAGCATAATCAATGGAAAAGTTTTTTTCATGTCGTTTATCCTGATTAAAAAAATCTATGTCGGACTGTCCGAATGTAGAATCACCCCGAATCGGTTTTCAGGGACTCTTACGCCATATTTTTTAGATGCCATGCGAAACCGCCAAAGGACAATAAATTCCGCACGGCACATTTTTTAGAACGGATTATTTATCCCATTCAAAAAGGGTAAGAGACCGCTTCTGGGTGCAAATCCTTATTCGGTATTTGCCTGTAACGTTGTAGAAAATCCTGATGTTCGGATAATCTCCTCCGAAATCCTGATAGTTTGGATTTGCATCAAAATCGGGAATTATTTCAAAGTCTTTTGAACCGTCGGGAAAATTCAGCGTCGCATTTTTTCCGTTTACAGTAAGCGAATATCCTTCCCAGTTAGAACCGCTTGCTTCGTAAGTGCCTGATGGAACGAATCCGCTTTCATTTCCGGTCGGTTCACCTGATTTTTCTGAGTCCTTCAGCTCAAGGTAGATTTCCTTTTTGGCATAATTGATTTCCGAATCGTTTTTCAAGGCGTATCTGTAACTTTCAAGAATTCCCGTTATGGAACCTGTGCTGTACCACCATCCGACGATTTCCTTCCCTTCCGGAATTTCAATTTTGGACGAATCGATTTGTGCAAGTCCAAGGAGTTCTTCAAGCGTGAATGTTTTCTGCTCGTAAGTTTCAAGGCTGTAACGGGCGATTTCTTTTCCCTTTTCCGTTTCATAGAATCCGCCGTTAAGGTTCGGTCGTCCGTAAAGGAAAATGTATTCGTAAGTATTTTTTTCGATTGGGTCGGCCTTGCATGTTTCGCTCATGTCGCATGAAAGTTTGAAAGCTTCATGAGGAAGTTCGCTCCATGATGAAGACCATGAAACCGTCCATTCGTTTTCTGACGGGCGAATGTTCATCCTTGACCAGAAGACTCCCTGCCTTGAAATGAACGGTTCCTTTCCCGTTATCCCAGGATCCGTATTTGAATCGTGGCACAGAAGTATGCTGTATGATCCGTCCGACGTAAACTGATATCCGACCGCATGTGCAAACCAGTATTTGGTATCTGAAGCCTGGACGTTTATTTTTGAACTGATTTCAAATTCGTTACCGTTTGAAAGGTTCCTTTTTCCCTGTAGGTTTGCAAGATATAATCCCCTGACAGTCGGATTGTTCGGAACTGATTTTCCGCCGTCGGAATTGCCAGTCTTGAAATCAACGTCCTTTCCGTAAACCGTAAGCCTGATGCGTGAGTCGCTTATGATTTTGAGTCCCGTTATGCATTCTGATTTTGGATATGATTTTCCTTCTTCACGGACCGGAACGAAAAAACAGGTGTCTTTCTGCTGCCCGATAAAAAGATACCAGTATGAAACCCAGTCTTTTGCATCGGAAGATGAACTGTCGTTAAACCTGATGTAGCAGCAGCCGTCATCGGTTTTTACAAAATCAACCGAATATTCTGAACCTGAAAATTCTTTGTTTGCGACATTTGAAAAACTTGTGCAGGGATTTGTGTACAGAGCCGTAAATCCGTCACCGGTACTTTCGCTGAAAAGATTTTCACTTTCACCGTCAAAATATGCAATGCTGTATGAACGCATGCTTGAACTTGAGTTTTCTTCACTTGAATTTGTTCCGTTGTGAGTGCAGGAAAAAAGTGAAACGGAAAGAAGTGCCGTTAAAATTAAATTGCATTTTAAAATTGATTTTTTCATGGAATGGAAGTCCTTAAAAATATAGGGAGCCGTCGAATCGAAAAGGAAAAGACAGCTCCCTGAAAAT
>CACYBG010000021.1 GCA_902772605.1 uncultured Spirochaetaceae bacterium | reverse complement strand
TTTTTTTTTTTTTTTTTAAAAGCCTACGGAACCAGGTGAGGGGCCTTCTAAGAAGTCCAGGGACAAAAAGTTTTTGATACTGCGCATATGCCTCTACGTCATGCTCATAGTCATGGTGCTGTACGTGGTCCTGAACATGCTCGTAATTCCATCGCTTGCAGACGTAAGGATTCAGTTCAAGGGGGCCAGGATAGTCACCTCCCAGCAGCTTAACGAAAAATTTGCGGAACTGAACTCGAGTACATGGATGAAATTCGACTCTGAAAAGGCTGCATCCGTGTTCGGTTCCATTCCGGACGTTGAAAGCGTAACCATCGACAAGCATTTTCCTGACATGGTTGTCGTGACGATAAAGGAAAGGGAGGTCGTTGCAAAGACCATAGTCGACATAGACGGACGTTCACTTACCATGGAAATCGACAGGAACGGCGTCATCTATGCATCGAACGACAGGTCCTGCGAGTCCGATTCATCCATACCGCTGATTACGGGCATACCATTCATCGAGGTGCAGAACGGTGTCAGGATGCCGGAGATGTACCGCGGACTCATGGAAAAAATCCGCAGCATCAGGGCACTCAGCTCAAACTATTTTGCATCCCTTTCGGAGATTGAGGTAGTGTCCAAGGATTACGGCGGATACGAACTCGTGCTTTTTCCGCTGCACAGCAAGGTGAGGGTTTTGGCCGATCAGAACTTGAACGAAGACACATTAAAATATATGATGGTGGCTCTGGACATTGTGAATTCCATTCAGCCAGATGCGAACATGATAGACATCCGATATGGAGGGGTTTCATTCGGCGTTCGATAGGCCTTTGTCGCCTTGACCTTGCCGCTTCTTCGTTTTTGAAGTCTTTAGGGAACCGCAGATTAATACACGAAGCATTAATCCGCTATCGGATTATGCAGTGTTTCCTTAGGTTTCAGAAACGGTCCTTCATGCGTTTTTCGGACCTAACGTTGATTCGAGCGGAGGATTTCATGCCTTGTTAAACAGGGGACGTGTAATCCGACTGCAAAACCTTATGAGGACGCCATACTCCGACACTCAACGTCGCGGTTGGTTATTTACGGGGGCTATTTTGAACGATATTATTGTTGGACTTGATATCGGTACAAGCTTTATCAGGTGTGTAATAGGCCAGGTTGATGAGGATGAACATCTTTCAATAATAGGCGAATCCCAGATACCGTCCCCAGGATTGGTCGAAGGGAACATAGTGAACCTCAATGCCATGGCTGATGCAATAAGGTCTGCCGTGGAGGAATCTGAGAATTGCGCCGGACTTGGCGTAAGGGGCGTGTTTACGGCTGTCGGCGGAAAGCAGGCTGAAGGTCGCGCGTCTACCGGAGGGGTTGCAATCGATCCTACCGGCAACAATCAGTGCGTGGAGATAACCGAAGAGGCCAAGGACAGGGTTCAGGAAGTTGCCCGTGCAGTAATCCATTCGATGGGAAAGGAACTTTTGCAGTCGATACCGCAGGAGTACAGGGTCGATGGAAATCCCGTCGGAAAAAATCCCATCGACATAATGGGCGTGCGCCTTGACATATCCGTCTACCTCATTTCGGTTACCAAGTCAACGCTGGTCAACATCGAGAACTGTCTGGACCGAAGCCACCTTGTGCTCAACGGACTTTACCTTAAGACCCTTATGGCTGCCCTGGCTACCATGCGCGAGGAAGAAATGGAGCTCGGTTCCATACTCATCGACATAGGTACCGAAAGTACGGATGCGCTTGTAATCTACAAGGGTGCACCGATTTACATGACGACCATTCCCTACGGCGGAAACAGCGTAACCAGCGACATAACCATAGTCAAAAACCTTCCTAAGAACGAAGCCGAAAGGATCAAGCTTGAATATGGCTGCTGCATGATCGATGAGGAAGAGGCCGACGAGGAAATCCTGATTCCGGAAATCGGTGCAAGAAGTGCGGAAATCATTACAAAAGGCGAACTTTGTGATATAATCCAGCCGCGAGTCGAGGAAATCATGCTTGATGTGCGCAGGGAGATTGTGCGTCATGCGGGACTTAAGGAACTGAGCGGAAGCATAGTCCTTACCGGTGGCGGTGCAATGATGCCCGGAATGCAGGAACTTACGCAGGAGGTCTGGAAGACGGAATCGGTCAGACTCGGTCAGTCTCCGGATTACGGACGCGTTGAGGATGACGACGGATACCTTTACAGGCGACCAGATTTTGCAACGGCCCTGGGACTTGTCGTTGGAAACGTGTCCAGACATAACGCAGAGAAGGGACGGCGGGTGAACAGACGAGAAAAATTTGATTCCGGCTCTTCAATACTGGAAAAGATGAAGAACATCTGGAACAAGTTTTTCTAGGGAAACACCGAATAATCCGAAAGCGGATTATGGCAGTGTTAACCATAAAACTGGTGAATCAACGGCTGCGAAAAATCGGTCCGTCGGCAGGAAAATGCTCGATTTCCGGTTTCTGGAGGTTCCCTAAGTGCAATCAAATGTGGTAATCTCAAAATGCACGGTTCTTGAGGTTTCGACAGCTTTCCGCGGTATGGGGATGCCCTGGAAGATGAAAGCCATGAAGGAATTTTCGGGTTTTAAGGATGTAAGAAACTGGTCGATCCGTAAAAATTCATTTTTCATGTTTTTTTAAGGATTGCACATAGATTCGTGCGTGTTTAGGGGCTTGAAACGACAGGTCCTTAAGCGTTGCTTTTTCATGGTAGCCTCTGAAATGCCGGTGCAGCAAACGGGCGGAACGGAAGTTTTAGGGGTTCCTGCATGTAAAAAAATGGGTCGGGAGGAAATATGATTGAATTGTCTGTAGAAAAGGATGTGGGGGAAGCTCTTACGGCTCCAAGTCCAACGGTTATCAAGATAATTGGATGTGGCGGCGGAGGTTCTTCTGCCGTAAACCGCATGATAGATGCCGGTGTGAGCGACGTTGAATTCATTGTCATGAACACCGATATGCAGGCGCTCAGGATTTCCAAGGCGCAGAAAAGGATTCCGATAGGACAGCAGTTGACCGGAGGACTCGGTGCAGGAGGCAA
The DNA here is from genome assembly GCA_902772605.1 of uncultured Spirochaetaceae bacterium. Taxonomy (GTDB): domain Bacteria; phylum Spirochaetota; class Spirochaetia; order Treponematales; family Treponemataceae; genus Treponema_D. The sequence continues at coordinate 13,140 of CACYBG010000021.1, read as the reverse complement.
TCCGGAAGTCGGTGAAAAGGCTGCTGAAGAGGACATGAATGCCATTACCGAAGTCGTAACTGGTGCAGACATGGTCATAATCACTGCAGGAATGGGCGGTGGAACGGGTACAGGATCGGCTCCGGTAGTTGCACGCATTGCAAAGGAACAGGGATGCCTTACCCTTGCCGTGGTTACCACTCCCTTTGACTTTGAAGCGTCAATCAGAAAGGAGTATGCTGCAAACGGCCTTGAAAAGCTCCGTGAACATGTAGACAGCCTCATCGTGATTCCGAACGAACAGATAATGAAGATTGTCGGAAACGACAGGAAGCTCACGTACAAGCAGTCTTTCCGGCTTGCAGACGACGTGCTCTGTCAGGGCGTTATGGGCATTACCGAAATCATTACGAAACCTGGTGAAGTCAACTGCGACTTTGCCGACGTAAAGACTGTCATGAAGGATCAGGGGGAAGCCATCCTCGGAGTCGGAATTGCAGGCGGTGAAAACAGGGCCGTGGAAGCCGCACAGAAGGCAATCTATAATCCGATGCTGGAAAACCGCAGCATAGACGGAGCTTCAAACATTCTCGTAAACATAACGAGTGCAGACGACCTTGCCATGGTTGAAATCGAAGAAATCATCAAGACCATTTCGACATCTGCAAATCCGCGCCTGAAACTGTTCTGGGGACAGGTGCTGGACTGCAACATGGGCGACAAAATATCCGTGACCGTAATTGCAACGGGATTTGAGCAGGATGATTCCGGCAGAAACCTTGGCGATGACGATGACGGACGGCTTCATTCCGATGTCGTTTCAATGGATTATTACGATGAAGTGATGGGAAACAAGAAGCCTGAGCCTCCGAAAAAGCCCGTCATTCAGATGGACTATCCCAAGGTCAGCAACATTCCGGTAAATCCGCATGTGGTAAATGTCGAACAGGAGCCTGTTCCGGAGCCGTTCTTTACCGGTGTGAAGGCAAAGGAATTTCCGCCGCAGGATAACGGCAGCGTATCGATGAGCCATGCATTTTCATCGGCACTTGAGTCGTCAAAGCGGAAACCCGTATGCGAGCCGCCTGCAAACATCGACATGGATGACAGGAAACAGCCTGCCGTATTGAGAAAGTATGGACGCACCATAAACCTGTCGTCTGAAAACCTTTAGTCATGGCCGGGGAAAACTGGCCTCCCGTCCTGCAGGGGTTTTATTCCGATCTGCTGATGGTGGAGGGAAGGGCTGAACTTTCGGCACAGACTTACTGCTTCAGCTGCGAGGAATTCATCCTTTGGCTTGACGAAAGGCGCATCGGACTCAAGGAAGTCACATCCCAGGACCTTATGCACTACCTCATCTGGAGGCGTGAGCATGGAAGTTCGGATCTGACCGTTTCCAAGGACATTTCTGCATTGCGTTCTTTCGGAACCTACCTCAAGCGACAGGGACTGTGGACAGAAAACCCCGCCCTGGAACTTGACAGACCCAAGGCATCCAGAAGGCTTCCGAAGGTTCTCAGCATAGAACAGGTTGATGCGCTCCTTGACGTGATTGACGTGTCCAAACCGCTCGGGATAAGGGACAGGGCTCTCTTTGAACTCATATACAGCTGCGGACTTCGGATAAGCGAGGCTTCCGGGCTTTTGATTTCGAACGTTCATTTCGACGAATCGATAATATTGGTCCGTGGAAAAGGCGACAAGGAAAGGATCGTGCCGTTCGGTGACGTTGCGGCCCACTGGCTCAAGAGGTGGATCGGTGAAGTTCGCCCCGGAATAGTCGGACAGAGGCAGATTGCCGAGGTTTTCGTGAATTTCAGGGGAGAACCGCTTTCAAGAAAGGGAATATGGAAGAATTTCCAGGAACTTGAAAAGAAGAGCGGAGTTGAGGCAAAAGTCCATACGCTCAGACATTCGTTTGCCACCCATCTGCTTTCCGGAGGGGCGGACCTGCGTTCCGTACAGGAGCTTCTTGGACATACTGATTTGGCGACTACTCAGATTTATACACATATTGAAGATGAGCAGCTTGAGGAATATCATTCTGGATATTTCCCCGGCCATGCCGATAATAAGAATCGGGACTCATCAGGAGGAAATGATTTATGAAGAAAGTTTTGAAGGCGGCTCTGGTTGCCGTATCGATTGCATCAGTTGTCTTGACGGTCACGTCATGCGGCAATTCCTATAATTCAATCAAAAGGATGCAGAAGCTTGAGGAAGGCGTTTCTTCCCCTACGACAAAGGAAGAACTTCAGGAAGCCATAGAGAAATACGACAGGCGGGCAATCGACCTTGTTACGACTCAGGCTCAGGAAGGAACCTGGTATAAAATCCTTGGTGCGCGCTATCTTGACGAACAGCTTTACGGAAAGGCGTACGAAGCATTCCAGAAGGCGCTTGAATTCTATCCGAACAATGCAAACATCTACTATTATCTGGCAATCTGTGCCGGATACATTTCAAACAGCACCATTGACTGGAACGTTCATAACGACGGTTCCGTAAGCGAAACCAAGATGAAGTACCTGAAGGTTGCCGAGGAGGCGTTCCAGCGTGCACTTTCAATCGATCCGAAGTATTACCGTGCAATGTACGGACTCGGCGTGCTTTACATCTTCGAAATGAAGCAGTCTGAGCTTGCAATACCTTACCTTGAATCTTTCCTTGAAGTGCAGACCAAGGATACTAACGGCATGTTCGCGCTTGCCGGTGCATATTACGACAACCTTGAGTTCGACAAGGCCATAGCCCTTTACGACAGGATAATCGAACTTAAGCCGAACGAAGAAAAGGTTAGGGAAGCCGAAGCCAACAAGAAGACCGTCATGGACATGCAGTACCAGAACTAGGGAAACACTGAATAATCCGAAAGCTGTGCGCATATCTTGCGTATGCTTTTCAGCGTTAACCGTAACCCTGGTGTACCGATTGGCATACGACGTATCGGTCCATAAGTTTTTCAGGCATTTTCCGAATCGTACGGGGTCCGAACCGTTCATCGGACTTCTGATGATGCATCCCTGGAGTTTGTACTTCCGGTTGAAAATCGGTTTTCGACCGGGTTTCATGAGTTCAAATTCCGCGGGATGCGTTTTTTTTTGCTTCGAATCAATCGACTTGAAAAAAATACTTGACTATGGAGCCTGAAATTCAATACATTTTTTTGGTGGACCTGTTGGATGTGGCTCTTTCTTCAATAGAATTTCTCACTTTCAGGGAAAAATCCCTGCTTTGGGAAAATCTGTCATGTGCGGATGAACTCTGTTCTCTTTCCCGGGAGGACATCGGTTCCATAATCGGTCGGAAAATCAAGTCTTCCGGCTGGGACGGAAAAAAATGTCTTGCCCTGGCCGAACGATGTGGTCTGATCATGGAAAGGTTCGGCATAAAGGCCGTTTCATGCAGGGATCCAGGATATCCGGCCATGCTGTCGGAATCGTTCGATCCTCCGTACGTGATTTATTTCCGGGGAAACCTGGGCTGCCTTGAAAAAAAGTGCGTGTCCATAGTGGGAACCAGGCGCATATGTGCAAGGTGTGCCGAATCGACCCGTGACTTTGCGTCGGAATGCGCTTCAAACGGATTGACAGTCGTAAGCGGTCTGGCTTATGGTGTTGATACGTTTGCCCATAAGGGAGCCCTGTCCGTTGACGGGGGACTTACTGCGGCAGTCCTTCCCGGCGGCATAGATTCCATTGCTCCCAGGGGAAATACGGCTCTTGCGGCAAGAATCCTAGGCTCCGGAGGTCTTTTGATGAGCGAATACCTTCCCGGACTTCAACCTGAAGCGTGGAGGTTTGTCAAAAGGAACAGAATCGTTGCGGCACTTTCGTCCGTTACGGTCGTAACCCAGGCTCCTCCAGGAAGCGGTGCACTGATTACGGCGGGTTTTGCGCTTGATTACAACAGGTACCTGATGTTCCATTCCGACTGTTTCTGTGCAGAAGCCATGGAAACTACCGAAAAAGCCGTCCGGGAACTCAGGATGAAGAATACGGGGTCGGCGATGTCCAAACTGGAGAATTCGGCTGAAAGCTATGTCAGGGACGGTGCTCCGGTGTTCAGCGACTTCAGCGGATTCCTGCGTGCATTGGAATGCGATGCGGGACGGTCCGGACAGTTGGAACTGGAGTTTTGAGCCGGGTTCTGTTTTTTTTGCGGACATGTTCGGCGATTTGAATGAAATATGACTGCTCGAGGTATGAGACCCGGGCTTTAACGTAAGGGAAGTCTCTAAAAAACGAAGTTCACGGGATTTCCTGAAATAAAAAACGTTGTGTTTGAGGTGGATAAATGTCAACTGAATCAGTAAAGGCTGCGGTTTTGGAGGATTCCGGAGCGGTCGATACTAGCATGAAAACTAAGGTTTCGAAAGCAAAGAGCCTGAAGTCGGCGAAATCCGATAAGGCGAAAAAGATATTGGTCATAGTGGAGTCTCCTGCAAAGGCGAAGACCATCGAGCATTACCTTGGAGCCGGATATGTGGTCAAGGCTTCCATGGGTCACCTGATTGACCTTCCGAAAAGCCGCATTGCAATCGACGTGGACAATAATTTCCAGCCGGAATACATAACGGTACGCGGAAGGGCGAAACTGCTGAAGGAACTCCAGAAGGATGCAAAGAATTCCCGTCAGATACTGCTCGCATCCGATAACGACCGTGAAGGGGAAGCAATCGCATGGCACCTGAACAGGGCTCTGGCTGAAAAGACCGAAGCTCCGATCAACCGCATCGTATTCAATGAAATCACTCCGCTTGCAATCAAGGAGGCCGTAAAGCACCCCGGAGAAATAGACGAGGCCAAGGTCAACGCACAGAAGGCAAGGCGCGTATTGGACAGGCTGGTGGGATACAACCTGAGTCCCCTCCTCTGGAAAAAGGTCAAGAACGGCTTGAGCGCAGGAAGGGTTCAGTCCGTTGCACTCAGGCTGATATGCGAAAGGGAAAGGGAAGTCGAGGAATTCATACCGGAAGAATACTGGACGCTTGATGCAGATTTCATGAAGGGAAAGTCCAAGTTTACCGCCCAGCTCGTACAGTACAAGGGAACAAAGCCCGAACTCAAGAACGTCGATTCAGTCAACGAGATAATCGCCGAGATACAGAACGCAGAGTGCGTCGTAGGGGAGATAAAGGAAACTGAAAAGACTGTCCGTCCGAAAGCCCCGTTCACCACGTCAAAACTTCAGCAGGCGGCCGCAAACAGGCTCGGCTTTACGTCGAAAAAGACCATGCAGCTTGCACAGCAGCTTTACGAAGGCATTCAGATGGGAAACAGCCGCGTCGGTCTCATAACGTACATGCGTACCGACTCAGTGCGCATTTCCCAGACTGCAATCGACGACGTAAGGAACTGGATAGGCGAAAATCATCCCGACCAGCTTCCGCCTGAAAAGATAGAGTATTCCGTTGGTAAATCGGCACAGGACGCACATGAAGCAATCCGCCCGACCTACGTGAAGTATACTCCGGACTCCGTGAAGGAATATCTGAGCCGCGACCTTTTGAGGCTCTATTCGATAATCTGGGAAAGGTTCGTCTCAAGCCAGATGAACAATGCAAAGACCAAGACGTCCAGCGTAGACATCATGGCCGGAGATGCAGTGTTCCGCGTATCTGCATCCAAGCTTTCCGAAAAGGGATTCTATTCCGTGATGAAGGTCCTTTCGTCAAAGGAAGAGGTGACCGGATCCCTTCCTGCACTAAAGACGGGTGAGAAGCTTTCGAGCGGAACATTCTATCCTGAGCAGCACTTTACGCAGGGACCTGCACGCTATACCGATGCATCCATGGTCAAGACTCTGGAAGAAAAGGGTATAGGACGGCCTTCAACCTACGCACCGATAATTTCAGTCCTGCTTGACAGGTATTACGTGACTCGTTCGAACAGGCAGCTTGTTCCGACCCAGCTCGGCAAAATCATCTGCAGGATTCTGGTGGAATCGTTCCCGGACGTAATCAACGAGGAATTCACTTCCAAGGTCGAAACGGATCTGGACCATGTGGAGCAGAACGAGCTTGTCTGGAACAACATGATAGACGACTTCTACAAGCCTTTCATCAATCAGGTCGGAAAGGTGATGGATACTCAGGAGAGCCTTAAGGGAACTCTGGACGAACAAACCGACGAGGTGTGCGAAAAGTGCGGAAAGCCGATGATCAAGAAACTCGGCCGCTTCGGATACTTCCTTGCATGTTCCGGATTCCCCGAGTGCCACAACACCAAGAGCATACCGCTTGCAAAATGTCCGAGGAAGGGTTGCGACGGATACATCGTTGCCAGGAAGACTAAGGGACGCGGAAAGGAATTCTACGGATGCACTAACTATCCGAACTGCGATTTCATCTCCCACTTCAAGCCGATTGACGCCCGATGCCCAAAGTGCGGATGGTTTTTGGTCGAAAAATTCGACAAGAAGAACGGTTCCTACAAGAGCTGCATAAATCCTGAATGCGACTACCTCCATTCTGCAGGTGAAGAATCCGTTGATTCTGCAAGGGAATTTCTTGAGTCCGAAAATCAGTAGGAAAATCCGCCGTTGACTGAATCCTCCGTCGTGCCGATAAGTCGTATGGAGGATTTATGTCAGAAACTGATGAACTCTCACCGTCTTGTGGAAACGACCGGATGCCTGAATCCAAGTGTGAAAGGATTGGGCTTTCGGAAGCCTGTGATGAATATCTCCTTTACATAGGAAACGTCAGGGGACTTTCTGAAAACACCGTCGCCGGCTACAGGGAGGATCTTTCGCATCTGATTGAAATGGTCGGAGAAAATCGTCCCGTCGATGAAATCGGCATAATGGACCTGCGCGGCTGTGTGGGTCGTCTGAGCCAAAAGAAATACTCTGCAACCTCAATCAACCGGTTCATAGCTGCCGTCCGCGGATTCATGTCTTACTGCAGGAAATTCGGACGCATCGTTAACAATCCTGCGCTGGAACTCAAGAGCCTCAAGGTCCCCAAGCACCTTCCGAAATTCATGACCCAGGCCGAGGTTGACAGGCTGTGCATGGAACCGAAGGAAAACGGACTCCTTTGGGAAAAGAGGGACAGGGCGCTGTTTGAAATGCTCTATTCATCGGGATGCCGCGTTTCTGAAATCGTAAACCTGAAATTTCAGGACATGAGTTCAGACCTTTCGTCTGCAATCGTTACGGGAAAGGGAAACAAGGACAGGCGCGTCTATTTTGAAAGCGATGCCAGAGAGGCTTTGTCTGCTTACCTTGAGGAAAGGGACAGGCTTTTTCCCCAGTCGTCCCTCAAAGGCGGTTTTCCTGTCTCAAACGTGTTCCTTAACTGCAAGGGGACCGCTCTTACGGACAACGGCGTGCGCTACATACTCAGCCGATACACCGGACCAGAGGGAACCAACAGGCACATGTCGCCACATGCATTCCGCCATACGTTTGCAACTGCAATGCTTTCAAACGGAGCCGACATAAGGATGGTACAGGAAATGCTCGGACATTCGTCAATCAGTACGACCCAGCGCTATACGCATGTAAGTACCGAAAGGCTTAAGGAAGTCTATGCGCAGGCTTTTCCCCATTCAGGAAAAAAGGACTAGAGCTAATGCGGGTAATCCGTTTTCGGATTATTCACCGTTTCCAGTTTTTTCTCTTGCCGTTTTAGCCGACGTTTTGTATCTTTTAATCAGCGTATTTTACGGATCCGTATTTATGCGTAAGGCCTGCTCATTCGTGCGGCGGGGCGGGCGATTACGGACTCTTAAAAACTTTCTTTCGTAAAACAGGGGTATATATGTCTGAAGAAAATAAAATCAGAAGTACAACGGTCATTGCCGTAAAAAGGGGCGGACACGTAGCCATGGCTGGTGACGGACAGGTGACTGCCGGAAACACCGTAGTCAAGGGCAATGCAAAAAAGGTCAGGAGGATTTACGACGGAAAGGTCATAACGGGATTTGCCGGTTCCGTTGCAGATGCATTCACACTCTTCGATAAATTCGAGGAAAAGCTTAAGACTTACAACGGGGATCTCCTTCGTTCCGCCGTTGAACTTGCAAAGCTCTGGAGGACCGAGCGTTCCATGAGCAAGCTCGATGCAATGCTTCTCGTCGCCGACAGGGAAAACATACTCTTGATTTCCGGCGATGGTAACGTAATCGAACCGGAGAACGATGTAATTGCCATCGGGTCGGGAGGAAACTACGCCTATTCTGCGGCCCTTGCATACATGGAGTCGAGCGACTATTCTGCAAAGGAAATCGCTGAAAAGTCGCTTGCCATTGCGGGACAGATCTGCATTTATACCAACAGCCACGTAACTGTTGAGGAGATTTAATATGGACGAAAACAAGACGCAGCAGGAAAATGCTTCAGGAATTCCTGATGGACTTACCCCGGCGGAAATAGTATCCAGGCTGGACAGCTACATAATCGGTCAGAACAAGGCCAAGCGCTTTGTGGCCGTTGCACTCAGAAACAGGCAGAGGAGGCTGAAGCTTCCGGAGGATATCCGCGAGGAAGTGGCCCCGAAAAACATCCTCATGATAGGACCGACCGGAGTAGGAAAGACTGAAATTGCACGACGACTTGCAAAACTCTGCGGTGCACCGTTCCTTAAGGTTGAGGCCACAAAATATACGGAAGTCGGTTATGTAGGACGCGACGTTGAAAGCATGGTCCGCGACCTAATGGCAGTCGGATACAACATGGTTAAGGCCGAGACTCAGGAAAACCTCCGCATGAAGGCCGAACCGATGGTCGAGGAGGAACTTCTGGACCTGCTCCTTCCGGGAAGCTCGAAGAAAAAGGGCAGGAAAGACGGCGGAAAGGACGGTGGCGTAAAGGTTCTTGGAAACATATTCGGCAACAACGGTTCACCGATACACGGCGGAGTCATAAGGATAGGCATGAGTCCGCAGAATCCGGAGTCTGAAGATGAAGCTTCCGAAACTCAGGAGACCGAAAAGAAGGAATCCCGCGAGGAAAATGCAGGCGACATGTCGGAAACCAGGGAAAAATTCCGTCAGATGCTCCGCGATGGAAAACTTGAAGACCGTGAGGTTGAAGTTACCGTCATGCATCAGCCCAGGGTCGGCATGGAAATGTTCAGCGGCGGAAATCCGGCAGATTTCGAAGAGGGAATTTCCAGCCTTCAGGAGATGTTCAACGGAGGACGTTCCCACAAGAAGACCGTGACCGTACGCGAGGCAAGGCAGATCATAATGGCGGACGTTCTGGACCGCATAACCGACATGGACAAGGTTGCAGACGAAGCCAAGAAACGCGTCGAACAGAGCGGAATCATATTTATAGATGAAATCGACAAGATTGCAACCAAGGGCGGTGAAGGCGACAGACAGGCCGTAAGCCGTGAGGGCGTGCAGCGCGACATACTTCCGATTGTTGAGGGAAGCAACGTAAACACCAAGTGGGGCGTCGTAAACACAACCCACATCCTCTTCATCGGTGCCGGTGCATTTTCACTTTCTGCCCCGAGCGACCTCATACCGGAGCTTCAGGGAAGATTCCCGCTTAGGGTTGAACTTGAGGCCCTTACCAAGGACGATTTCAAGCGCATACTTACGGAACCGAAGAATGCCCTCATAAAGCAGTACGAGGCGCTTTTGGGAACTGAAGGCGTAAAGCTGAAATTCGAGGATGAAGCTATAGACCGCATGGCCTTCATTGCCGAGGACGTAAACTCTCGCAGCGAAAACATCGGTGCACGAAGGCTACACACGATAATGGAGACCGTACTTGAAGACCTGAGCTTCTCTGCAGACGCTCATTGCGGCGAATCCATCTCAATCGGAAAGGATTATGTCGATGAAAGGATGAAGGGCGTAATCCAGGATCAGAACCTCCAGAGGTACATCCTGTAGAAAATCTGCTTGAAAAATCCTTAAATATGCAGGAAATGGGCGTGTCCGTTCGGGCATGCCTTTTTTTACGCTTCATTTTGCCGACCGTCCCTTGAGGTAATCTAAAAATAGTGGTATTTTAAGAAAAACTGGGGAGGAACTTTTCCTGCGGTTTTAAATCGACGGAATCTGTTCCCTAAATTAAAGGACCTGTCCGAAGCTTTCGTTCCAAAACGGGAGGCGGATTTGAAATCCTGAAGAGCTTTTCGGGTTTCTCGCTTGGAACTGCATGGCGGCACGGCTTCAAGTCGTTTTACGGACGGGTTCAATGAAAAAATCAATTCGATGAGGGTCCTGGAATCGACCCTGGGAGTTTTTTATGGGTAAAAGAAAAAGCGGCGTACTTCTCCACATAACTTCACTGCCTTGTTCTGCAGGAATCGGAACACTTGGAAGCAGCGCATATAGATTCGTCGACTGGTTGAAATCGGCCGGACAGACGCTCTGGCAGATACTTCCCCTGGGACCGACCGGATATGGTGACAGTCCGTATGCATCCTTCTCGACATTTGCAGGAAATCCCCTGCTGATTGATTTGGACGACCTTGTTCGCAGGGGCTGGGCCGAATCCGATGCCATAGTTCCCCCGGACTACATAAAAAGCAAGGGTCCGGTTGATTTCGGTTCCGTCGTATGGTGGAAGACTCCGGTTCTGTACAGGTGTGCATCCTACTTCCTGGATAATGCATCGGAAGCGGACCGTGCGAACTTTGAATCTTTCAGGACCTCTCAGGCAGGATGGCTCGACGGCTTTGCAGCCTTTACCAGCATAAAGAGGCATTACGACGCAAAGGCCAAGGAAGAGAAGGTCGAAGGCGCAGAAACGATGTGGAACCGCTGGTGGCCTAAGGACCTTGCATCCCATGATTCAGCTGCCGTCGAAAAGTGGTGCTCTGAAAACAGCCGTGAAATCGATGAAATAAAGGTCATTCAGTTCTTCTTCTCAGAACAGTGGCAGAGCCTCAAGTCCTATGCAAACGAAAATGGCATACAGATAATAGGCGACATCCCGATTTTCGTAGCGGCCGATTCTGCTGACCTTTGGGCAAATCAGGGACTGTTTCAGTTCAACGTCAAGACTCTGACCCAGAAATCATGCGCCGGAGTTCCGCCAGATTATTTCAGTGCTACCGGACAGCTTTGGGGAAATCCGCTTTACGACTGGTCTGCCATGAAAAAGGACGGATACGCCTGGTGGATTGCAAGGATTGAAAACATGCTCCGCCTTGTTGACATAGTAAGGATAGACCATTTCCGCGGATTCGACGAATACTGGCAGGTTCCTTACGGGGCAGAAAATGCAATCGGCGGAAAATGGTGCAAGGGACCTGGAGCCGCTCTGTTCAAGGCAATCAAGGATAAGCTCGGAACCCTTCCGATCATTGCGGAGGATTTGGGAGTAATCACTCCGGGCGTTGAAAAGCTCAGGGATGGAGCAGGATTCCCGGGAATGAAAATCCTCCAGTTTGCATTTGACGGAAACCCGTGGACATTCGAAAGCTCAAGGAATGCATATCTTCCGCACAACATAACCAGTCCGAACAGCGTCGTCTACACCGGAACCCATGACAACGACACGACCATGGGACTGCTTGAAAAGGGCGGTTCAGGATTCAAGAAGAACCTCTGCGACTACTACAACCTTTACGAAGGCGTTGACGACATGACGGTTGCCCATACCCTGATCAGGTCCGCATTTGCTTCGATTGCAGACACGTGCATAATACCGATGCAGGACGTATACAGCATAGGTTCCGAGGGACGCATGAACACCCCTTCAACCACCGGCAGCAACTGGAGCTGGAGGATGGACGAAAGGATGCTCGATCCGAACGGAGGACAAGAACTGCTCTGGTACTCCAAGATGTACGGACGAAACGACCCTGACGACTTTAAGGACGGAAAATGATGTTCAGGGAGCTTCTGGACCTGTTCCTTACCTTCTTTAAAATCGGTTCCGTGACTTTCGGGGGAGGGTATGCCATGCTCCCGATTCTTGAGCGTGAACTGGTGGACAAAAAGAAGTGGGCCACCTACGACGATCTGCTTGACTATTACGCAATATCGCAGGTGACTCCGGGTGTCATAGCCGTAAACGTATCGACTTTCGTAGGGTACAGAAGAAGGAAAATCCCGGGTGGAATAGCGGCGACGCTGGGTGTGGTGTGTCCGTCAATCATAATAATCACCGTAATCGCCATGTTCATCTCGAATTTTCAGGATATAGTCTGGGTTCAGAAAGCCCTGAAGGGAATCAACGTGGGGGTCGCCGCACTCTTGACCTTTGCAGTGGTTAATTTTGCAAAGAAATCAATCAAAAAATGGTGGGGCGTGATTTTCTATGCCCTGTCGTTTGCTGCAATATATTTCCTGAAGCTTCCGTCCGTTGCCGTAATCGTTGCATCAGCGGTTTTCGGCGTACTGATAACGTGGCTGACAGGCGGTCTCAAGAAGGTTGAGATGATGGATGCATCTTCATCCGGTGAAAATGAACCGGAGAAGGAAAAATCCGTCGGCGAAAAAAAGGACGGGGAGGAAGGTTCATGTTGACCGGCATTCTGGGACTGCTTCAGCTGTTCGTCATATTCTTTTACGTAGGACTCTTTGCCATAGGGGGAGGACTTGTTGCGGCGACTTTCATGCAGCAGGTCCTGGTGGAAAAATACGCCCTCATATCCGCAGAAAAATTCTATTCAATGCTTGCCATATCCGAAAGCACTCCCGGTCCAATAGGCATAAACCTTGCCACTTACTGCGGGGTGGAGCTTTACGGTCCTGTCGGCGGAATCATCACTACGATAGGCGAAATACTTCCTTCATTGATAATCGTAATGCTGATTTCGAGGTTCTTTTCGAATTTTCAGAAAAAGCCCCTTGTTAAGGCTGCGTTCAACGGACTTAGGCCGGCAACGGCAGGAATGGTTCTTGTCGCCATGGTGAACGTATTCAAGGTTGCGCTTCTGGACATCGAGGCGTTCAAGGCGTCAGGAAGTTTTCCGGACGTTTTCCAGTGGAAGCAGATAGCCTTCTATGCAGTTGCCCTTGCAGCACTCTTTCTGATCAAGAAAATGCATCCTGTTTTCATAGTTCTGGCAGGTGCGGTTTTTGGAATGATTTTGCTTTAGGAACCCGATAACTAAATAGGAAGAAACTTTAATCGACGGTTCACTGACTTTCGCCAAATGCATCGGTTTTTGGAGATTTTAGTAATTTTTTATTGCAAATATCCAAAAAATGCTGTATTTTTTATATGGCGGTCTCT
>CACYBG010000020.1 GCA_902772605.1 uncultured Spirochaetaceae bacterium | reverse complement strand
TGGTTTGTGCATGCCGAGGGAAAGCTCAGGAAATCTTCGTCGGGCGACTACTTGCTGGAAGCCGATCTTGTTCTTGGAGACAGGAACAGGAAGACTGTCGTAATGACGCTCATGGCTCTTGCAGGAATTCCCGTTACATCGACCGGAGAAACGTCGGTTTACGTTTCCGGGATAAAGATTAACGCAAAAAAGATTGGCGGATTATTGGGCTCCGGCATCTAGGAAACCGCTGATTATCGTATTGGGGGATTTTTTATGAAAAGCAGAACGCTTGCAATTGCTGCATCTTTTTTCCTTGCATCCTCGACTGTCCTTTTGCCTTCATGCTCATCCTTCGGGGGTATGTCGGTTCCGGGAGAGTCGGACGTAATCATCAGGAACATCGTAACCGAATACATGAACATAGCAAAGGCCTATGACGACCTGAAAAAATATGACAGGGCGGTGGAGTACTACCACATGGCAATCCGCGTAGACGTGAACGGAACGCTCGGAAATTCCGCACATTACAGGATAGCGCACTGTTATGCCATGGCAAGGGACTGGAAGAATGCACGGAAGGTATATGCCGAACTTCTGAAAAGCGATGCCGACAACACGAACGTCAAGATTTCAATCGCATATCTTGATGCAATGTCCGGGGATCTGGAAACTGCATGTTCCGAATATTCCGAACTGTGCCGTGAAAATCCCACCGATGCGGCCCTTCTGAAGAATTACATATCGGTACTGGTTGCCGCAAAACGTGTTGACGAATCCCAGGAGGCGTTTGCCCTTCTGAACGAAAAATTTCCCGACGACACTTCATTGAAGGAAATCAAGACGGCCGTGGACGCCCTGAAAAGCTCTTCCGAAGACAAGGCTTCCGAATAGGGAAAATCGGCTCCAGGAAAAGCGGGTGAAAAAAATAAAAAAAAACTTTTAAAAATTAGAAAAAGCTGTTGACACAAATAATTAAAATGTATATATTATAAACATCTTCAACGCAATAAGCGATGAACGAAAAAAAAGCCGGTGTAGCTCAGTTGGTAGAGCGGAGGACTGAAAATCCTTATGTCGTCAGTTCGACTCTGACCGCTGGCACTAAGACCTTCGGATGGTTCCGAGGGTCTTTTTTTATGCGTTTTTTCGACCGTTTTGGCCTTCGTTCCCTGCAATGCGGAAATTGGCTTTATGATTTGCTTGTTAGTTTTTCAATATTGCATTATACTGTAAGCTATGAATTGGCTTGTAATATCTCATGACATGCAGGATGAAAAGATAAGGGCCGTTGAAGATTTCCTTTACGGAAAGAACGGGACGGAGCCCTATGAAATTTTCCTTAAGGATCCTATGGATTCGGAAGGACTTTACGACTGCATGAAGCATACCCTTCAATCTACGCACTGCATAGTATTGGATTGCGACAGACTGGTAAATCAGCCTGATTTCGTTTTCCTGCTCGGCGTCCTTACCGGAAAGAGGGTTCAGACCTTCATACAGGGAAACCGGGAGAAGGCGGGGCGTTTTTCCGATCTGGATACCGACGGTCAGGGGCTTTTCAAGTGCTTTGACGACATGGAGGGGCTTCTTGGACACCTTGAATCCAAGTTCCCTGATTTTGAAAGGTATGAGTACGAGCACAATTCCCTGATACAGCTGTTTACGATGGGCATTCCGTTCACTGCTGATTCCTTCGCCCATTACCTGGAAAAGGATGTCGTCGACGTGTACAGGCTGTTCATACATGCCGGCATGGTCGTCAATGCAAGGACTTCCGAAGGTGTTCCGATGCTGAGCGTGGCGGCCAGAAACGACCACATGGATCAGATTGAGTGGCTCCTTTCACTGGGTGCCGACATTGATGCCATATCGGGCGACAGGGGCTATTCAGCCGTCATGGATGCGGTTTGGCGAAAGAATTTCAAGATAACCGAGTACCTCATAAAGAAAGGCGCTGATTTAAGCATAGTCAGTACGGACGGTCAGCCCATACTTGTGCTTGCAGTCGGAAACGGGAACGAAAAAATCGTCAGGCTTCTCCTTGAAAACGGTGCTGATCCCGACATAAAGGACAGCATGGGCATGAGTGCCAGACAGTATGCAAATCTGTTCAAGAAACCGGGAATGGTTGAACTCATGGGTAAATATCCGGAAAAAAGCGGCGGGCTCTAAGGGCTTCGGTTTTCGGGGACCTGATGAAGCGCTGATTTTGGAATTGAAGTTCAATCGGCACCGATTAAAAATAAAGAAACTCTGGAAAGACATTATGGATAAGAAAAAGATAAAGATCGTTTTCGCCGGCGGAGGAACGGGGGGACACATATATCCCGGAATCGCCGTTGCTGATGCCACAAAGTCCCTTGCCGAGAAGCGCAACCTGGACGTTGAAATCTATTGGATCGGGAACGAGAAGGGCATGGACAGGGATATCGTTGAAAAGAACCTTGTCTCGGCCGGAGGCAGCATATCGGAATTCTGCGGCATTCCCTGCGGAAAACTCAGAAGGTACCTTTCGTTCGACAACGTAAAGGATCTGTTCAGGATTGCATCCGGTTATTTCAAGTCGAAAAAAATACTCAAGGCCATAAAGCCGGACGTGCTGTTTTCAAAGGGCGGTTTCGTTTCCGTTCCTCCATGCCGTGCCGCAAGGTCAAGGAAGATACCGTATTATACGCACGAATGTGATTTTACTCCCGGACTTGCAACCAAGCTCAACAGCGGTTCTGCAAGGAACATACTGATTTCCTATGAAGATACCAAAGGCTATTTTTCAGGGGCCATGCAGGAAAAATGCGTACTGACGGGAAATCCCGTACGCCCGGTTTTCTATGAAGACCATGGAGCAGACGGACTAAAATTCCTGGGGATTGATCCCTCCCATGAAAAGCCTGTACTTCTGGTTCTCGGTGGAAGCCTCGGTGCACTTCAGATAAATTCCCTTGTCAAGGAGAACCTGGACTGGCTTCTTGAACGGTTCATAGTCGTCCATCAGACAGGAAGAAAGTTTGCCGATGAAAATCCTGAAATATTCAGGGAACATCATCCCGACTATCATCCTCATGCATTCATTTATGCAGAGATGCCTTCGGTAGTTCAGTCGTGCGACGTGGTCCTTTCAAGGGCTGGTGCCAATTCGCTCTGGGAATGTGCCGTCTGCGGTAAGCCGATGGTGCTCATCCCCCTTTGTACTGCCGGAAGCCGTGGTGACCAGATTGACAATGCGTCCTATTTCGAAAGGAACGGAGCTGCAGTCAATCTGACCGGAAATGATGCGACGGGGGAAAACCTCAGGAAATCCCTTGAAAAGATGCTGTCGGCAGATTTCAGGAAGGGGCTTTCCGACAGGTGCCGGGAACTCTGCGGTGAAGTGAAGCCTGCGGAACGCATTGCAGAAATTATTCTTGACGGAGTCGTGTGATGGTAGCAATCGATTATTTCTTTATTGTTGTGGTGATTCTCTGTGCCGTAATCTGTACGGCCAAGGGATTCGTAGATTCGTTTTTCGACAAGGCGGCTCCGGTCCTTTCCGTCATTGCAGCCGTTTTCCTCCATGGAAGCTTCTCCGGGCTTTTTGCAGGATTCATCAAGAATCACGTGATCTGTTCCGTCGTCTCTTTCCTTGCGGTGTTCATCGTTGCATTCCTCATAATCAAGGTGCTTCAGCATTCCATCGGTAAGATTTTCGAGGGAAAGATACTTGGATCCCTTAACCGGACGTTGGGTTTTGCTTTCGGACTGGTGGAGGGAATCGCAATCGTGTCCATCGTGCTTTTCCTTCTTGCCGCTCAGCCGTTTTTCGACGCATCAAAGCTCCTGAAGGGAAGCTTCTTCTTCTCCATATTCAGGAAGATTCTCGGCGAAAGGTTCATACCGTCCTGGGAAAAGGCTCCTGAAGCGGTTGCATATCTCGGATCCGTACTGTTCAGGCTTTGATGGGCCTCTTTCCGGAACGAATGGTGGAGGGAAAACTTGTTTGATAACGTTCTGCATCAGAGTGCGTCAGCCCTTCTTGCGGAGGACATTGAAAAGGACCGGCTGCCGGGCTCCATGCTTTTTTCGGGACCTGCAGCATCGGGTAAATTCACCTGTGCACTTGAGCTTTCAAGGGTGCTTTCCTGTACGGGAACGCCAAGGGGAAACTGGAACTGTACGTGTCCAAGCTGCATGAAGCACAAGGCTATGGTCTCAAAGAACCTGCTGATTGTCGGACCTGGGAACAGGACCCTGGAGATTTCTGCGGCAAGGACAACCCTTCTTACCCAGAATGCAAGGAATACGACCCATCTTGAGACCGCCCGCTACCTTTACCTGCGTGCAGTCAGGAAACTCACCGCAAGGTTCAGTTCGATACTCTGGAACGACGACGACAGGCTTTCAAAGTTTTCGCCCATCCTTCAGGGGATAGACGAGGCACTGGAAGTACTGACGCCCGGACGCACGATACCTGACGGCGATGAACTTACGAAGGTTCTCGATGAAATCGACAGGCTGTGCGTAAAGCTTGAGGGGACATACCTGTACGATTCTCTTCCCGTCCTGCAGATAAGGAATTTCTCCGAGTGGGCGCACCTGAGTACCGAAACGGGAAAGAAGGTCCTGATAATCGAAAATGCCGACAGCATGGCGGAAAGTTCAAGGAACGCGCTTCTGAAAATCCTTGAGGAGCCCCCCGAAAATACCGTATTCATACTTACGACTACCAGGCGTGGTGCAATGCTCCCGACCATACTTTCAAGGGTCAGGACATACACGTTCTTCGAAAGAAACGTCGCCCAGCAGCAGGAAGTCATAAAGAGGGTGTTCCATTACGATCCCGTTTCGGGCGGCGGACCCATGCCGGAATCCATCAACGGGTTTTTGCAGACTTTTTTTCCCGTAAATCCCGACACTGTCAGGTACAATGCCGACCTGTTCTTCAAGACCGTTGCATCTGGACGGGTTCCGAACATACAGGCCATATCGTCTGTCTGCGGAGGATTCGAACCCAGGCAGCTGTTCACGATATTCATGGAAGAGCTCGTATCCTTCCAGCGCCCCCTGCTCAAGTCTCCTTCCGGATGTGAAGCTTCTGCGCGGGTCGTTGAATCGATACGCACGTCTTTCAGCAACGTAGGCACATACAATCAGAATCCGTCGGCCTGCCTTGAAGAGCTTGTAAGGTCTCTCATGCAGATAGACAGGACTTACGGAGGAGCATTTGGAGAGCTTTTAAAGTGAAGGGATTCGTAAAGAACGCATACAAGAAAATCGCAAAGATGACTCCCGAACAGGTTTCAGACCTCATGCAGTCGCTGATTTCCGACAGGGAGAACCTGAACTCGATTTTTGAAAGCCTTTCGACCGGCCTTCTTATCGTGGATACGTCATGGAAGCTTCTGAACCACAACAAGGCTTCGGAACGACTTCTTCCGTTTTCTTCAAGGCCCGTAGACAAGGAAGGCGATAAAATCTGGAAGCTCATAGACGACAGGGAAATCGCCGGGTACATCGAAAGCTGCGCCCTGAACCAAAGGACCGACATCAGCGAGGAATTTTCCATATCGAAGGGGGAAAGTTTCCGCTTCATCACCATAAGGATTGATCCCCTGGTCGAAAAAATCAGCGTGGACGGAAAGTCCTTTACGAACATGATATCCGGCTCCATCATAACGGTTGACGACATAACCCAGCAGAAGCAGTCCGAAATCCTCCTTCACAGGATGGAAAGCCTTGCGAGCCTGACGAACCTTGCCGCTTCCGTTGCACATGAAATCAAGAATCCTCTCGGAGCCATAAGCATTCACATACAGCTCCTTCAGAAGGCCGTTTCAAAATCCAGGAACGGAGACGGAATGCTTCCCGACCGGAAATTCATGGAAAATTACCTTGAAGTCATAAACGATGAAATCGACCGTCTGAACAAGATAGTCGTGGATTTCCTTTTTGCGGTACGGCCGGTTCAGGCGGACATGCAGCTTGCAAATCCCGATGCGCTGATAGAAAAATTCGTTGAATTCTTCATGCCCGAAGCGGAAAGCCGGAACATAAGCGTAGAGCTCGGTCTGTGCGGAAAATCACCGAGGCTCCTGATTGACGAGAAGCTTTTCCGGGAGGTCATAATCAACCTGATGCAGAACGCCTGTGCAGCAATCGAGTCTTTTGAAAGGGATACCATTTCCGAAAACGGAGGGGATTACAGGGGCTGCATAAAGATTTCATCTGCCGTTACGAGCGAAAACTATCTGCTCTGCTTCAGCGACAACGGGACCGGCATGGACGAGGCGACGTCATCAAGGATTTTCGAACCCTACTATACGACCAAGGCTACGGGGACGGGACTAGGACTTACCACCGTATACAAGATAATCAAGGAATTCCGCGGCGACATACAGGTCCGTTCTGCACTCGGAAAGGGTACGACGTTTACGATTTCGATTCCCGTTCCCCAAAGCGGAGTGAAGCTGCTTGCAGACAGGTCGTCCGAAATGAAGGAAGGCGGATCTGAAAAAATCGGAGGCGAGCTGTGAAATTTACCATACTGATAATCGACGACGAAAAGAACATCCGTGAAGGCCTGGCGGCGAATTTCGAGCTTGAGGATTACAACGTCAAGACTGCATCCAGCGGTGCAGAGGGACTTGAACTCGTTTCCAAGGGTGACATAGACCTGGTCATAACCGACCTCAGGATGAACGGCATAAGCGGTGAACAGGTGCTTGCAAGGGTAACTGCAGAAACTCCCGGAATTCCCGTCATCATACTTACGGGACACGGCAGCATCGACAGTGCGGTTGATGCCATGAGGCACGGAGCCTACGATTTCCTTACCAAGCCACTGAACCTTGACCAGCTTACGATGATAGTAAAGCGTGCGCTTGAAGGCCGTGAGATGAGCCTGGAACATCAGCACCTGAAGAAGGAACTGGAGAATTCTTCTGCACTGAAGGGGATGATAGGAAAGTCGGCGGCAATGCAGAAGGTTCAGCAGATGATTCAGAAGGTTGCCGATACGAGGGCCAGCGTACTGATTACCGGTGAAAGCGGAGTCGGAAAGGAGCTTGTCGCCAATGCAGTTCACAACCTTTCGTCGCGCAAGGACAACAGCATGGTCAAGGTCCACTGTGCGGCTCTCAGCGAAACCCTGCTTGAAAGCGAACTCTTCGGTCATGAAAAGGGTGCGTTCACCGGTGCCGACAGGATGCAGAAGGGACGTTTCGAACTTGCCCACGGAGGCTCCATATTCCTTGATGAAATCGGAGAAATAAACCAGAGCGTACAGATAAAGATTTTGCGCGTGCTGCAGGAAAAGAAATTCGAGCGGGTCGGCGGAGAACAGACCATAAGCGTCGACGTAAGGATCATTGCGGCGACAAACAGGAACCTTGAGGAGGAGGTCAAGGCCGGAAGGTTCAGGGAGGACCTCTATTACCGGCTGAACGTGATACACATAGAGGTTCCGCCGCTAAGGGACAGGAAGGACGACATTCCGCTTTTGATTTCAAATTTCCTTGAGGAATTCAACGCTGAAAACGGCAAGCACATAAAGTCCGTGGATTCCAGGGCAAAGGCAGCCATGTTCAAGTACAGCTGGCCGGGAAACATCAGGGAACTCCGCAACTGCATGGAAAGTGCCGTGGTCATGTGCGGAGGCGATGAAATTACCCTTGAAGACCTTCCTCCCACCGTGCGCGAGTCCGGGGCGTCCGATGCGGTTTCCGTTCCTCTTGGCATAAGCCTTGATGAAGCCGAAAAGATAATAATCCAGGAAAACCTTGCCGCAAACAGGAACAACAGGAGTCGCACAGCTGAAATACTTGGAATCGGGCGAAAAACCCTTCAAAGGCGGCTTTCGGAATGGGGTCTGGAAGATGACGGGGAGAAATGATGGAATCGATTTACGACAGGCTTGGAGACCTGCTGAAAGAAACTCTTGAGGCCGGTTCCGTGAAATTCGTAAGGGTTGAACTGCCCGAAGATGAAAAGGACGGCGGTTGTCACCCTGAAAATGAAAGCGGTCCTTCTCCTGAACCGAAAAGGATCATCCCCGAAGAATTTACCGTCAGGGGCTCTGTAAAGGGTCCGGAAAAGAACGCTGAAGGGAGCGGAAGGATTTATCATGCCGATGAAGCGGACAGGGTCTCTCAGACCGAATACAGGCCCAAGACCTTCGTCTATAAGAAGCTTACTCCAGATGTTGAAAGGGCGTACGGGGAGCTTGACATACCGACGTCTTCCGGCATGGATGAAATAAAGAAGGCGTACAAGGACAAGATAAAGTACTATCATCCCGACCGCTACGGACACAACGAAACGCTCCTGAAGGTTGCAACGGAAAAGACCCGGCGCATAGTCGAGGCATACAGGCTGATTTCCGAATTCCTTGAAATCGATTGACAAAAAAAATCCCGCCGCTTTAAGACGACGGGAAGTGAAGGTTCCGTCCAAAATGTGATTATTCAGTGTTTCACAAGTTTTTGGACAGCCCCGTTTTTCATGTCAGATTACCGTTCCCGATGGAATCTGTGCCGATTTCTTTATGATGATGATTCCGTCTGAACTGTAGAACAGTCCGTGGTCTCCGTCTTCATACTTGCGTCCGTTGACGTTTATGCAGCAGTTGTCGCCGATCTTTGCATTCTTGTCGATGATTGCCCTGTTGATTTTGCATCCCCGTCCGATACCGACGTTCGGTACGTTGTTCTTCCTGTTGTATTCCTTTTCGGCTTCGTTTTCATAATAGTCTGCACCCATCATGATTACGCCGTCAAGATCGCATCCTTCGTTGATGATTGAGCGTACACCGATTACGGAATGCTCTATGCGGGAATTTGCGATTACGCATCCTTCGCTGGCAAGCGAATTCTGGAGCGTTGCATTGTTGATTTTGCTCGGCGGAAGGTTCCTCATGTGAGTGTAGATAGGCTTGTCTTCGTCATAGAAGTTGAATTTCGGAACCGGATTTGTCAGGTCGAGAGTTGCGTCGTAGAAGGACTTGATCGTTCCGATGTCCTCCCAGTATCCGTTGAAGATGTAGCTTGAAACCTTCTTCGTCTTGATTGCCTCAGGGATGATTTCCTTACCGAAATCGTTTTCCTTGTTGTCGAGCATCTCTTCCATTGCGTCAGCATTGAAGATGTAGATTCCCATTGATGCAAGGTACTCCAGGTCTGCAGGAAGGCTCTCGTCCCTTGATGACTCGGGAATCTTCCATTCGTCTATGTTCTGGTCCTTGGAGGGCTTTTCCATGAATGCAGTGATCTGGTTGCTTTCGTCCACCTTCATGATTCCGAATCCGCTTGCATCGTGGCGGTTGACGGCTTTTGCAGCTATGGTGATGTCTGAGCCTGAAGCTATGTGCTGATCCATGAATTTCTTCAGGTCCATGCGGTAGAGCTGGTCTCCTGAAAGGATTATGTAGTGGGTCGGATGCTGCACCCTGAAATGTGCCATGTTCTTGCGGACTGCATCTGCCGTTCCCTCATACCATCCTGAATGCTCGAGGGTCTGTTCTGCAGCAAGTATTTCAACGAAACCGCGGCTGAAACGGTCGAAGTTGTATGAATTTATGATGTGCAGGTGCAGGGATGCAGAGTTGAACTGCGTCAACAGGTAAATCTTCTTGTATCCGCTGTTGATGCAGTTTGAAATCGGTATATCCACGATGCGATATTTTCCGCCGAACGGGACAGCCGGCTTTGAGCGTTCCTTTGTCAATGGATAGAGGCGAGTTCCTTTTCCTCCTCCAAGAATGATAGCAAGTACCCTAGGTTCTTCATTGTTGTTTGCCATACTTTTGGTTCCTCCGTAAACTGTTATTAGATTATAAGCCCGCTTTTCCTATTTTGCAACAAAATAAAATTCAAAATAAATGCCTTGGTATTATAATGCCAAGATGCAAAAAAACGCTTCAGTGCATTGACAAGGATTTTGCTTTGTTTATATAATGTTGACACGAAATAGGAATCTGTAGTAATATACCTTTGTTATACAGACGACTAAAATTTTATAGCGAGGTTTATATACT
>CACYBG010000019.1 GCA_902772605.1 uncultured Spirochaetaceae bacterium | reverse complement strand
GCGGTTCATAAACAAACGGATTTGCCCAAAACTCGCCATTTACCCTACTGAGAGTTCGTTACGAATGATGATTTTCCGTTCAATCTACAGTTGGATGAAAAAAAGTTGTTTATTGCTAACTGGTTTTAAAATTGGACTATTTGCTCATTCTATAGTAAAATGATGATTTATGAAAACGCATACATTTAAAGGGGGAGTCCATCCCCATGAGATGAAGGAGCTCAGTAACGGCTGTCCCATAGCCGATGTCTTTCCTTCTACAAAATCGGTGATCATTCCAATCACAATGGGAGGAGCGCCGAATGTCCCTCTCGTAAAGGTCGGTGATGCAGTCAAGAGGGGACAGGTGATTGCAAAAAGCGACAAGTTCATGTCGGCCCCGGTCCATGCATCGATTTCCGGAAAGGTCAAGAAGATTCAGACTTTCATGGTCACCGGCGGTGCTGAAGTTCCCTGCATAACGATTGAAGGCGACGGGTCGGAGGAAACCGATTTCATGCCGCCGTTGGATCCTTTTGCATGTACGAAAGAAGAGGCTTTAGCCAGAATCCGCGATGCAGGAATAGTCGGTATGGGTGGAGCGTCTTTCCCTGCCCACGTCAAGCTGAATCCGCCGCCGGAAAAAAAGATTGATTTCGTACTTTTGAATGCGGCGGAATGTGAGCCGTATCTGACGGTTGACGAGCGCACGCTGATAGAACTTTCAGACAAGGTCGTTGACGGCCTCAAGATAGTTATGAAGGTCGTCGGTGCCAAGGGAATCATCGTCCTTGAGGAAAACAAGAAATACATCGCCCCGAAGCTCAGGGAATCCATAAAGTCCAAGGGATGGGAAAAGGATGTTGCAGTTGCCGTCGTCAAGACCAAATATCCGCAGGGATGTGAAAAGAACATAGTGGAGGCGGTTCTTGGAGTTGAGATTCCGACCGCCTGTCTTCCTGCCGATGCCGGTGCCGTAATTACGAACGTAGGTACCGTCTGTGCCGTTTCGGATGCCTTCCGACTTGGAATGCCCCTTATAGACCGTGCTCTCACCATAAGCGGAGGTGCGGTTGAAAAGCCGTGCAACATCAGGGTTCCCGTCGGTACGGTTGTGGCAGACCTGATTCCCGATGCATTCAGCCTGAAAAAGGACGAAACCGTAAAGATCATAAGCGGCGGTCCGATGATGGGTTTTGCAATGCCTAGCACCCAGTTCCCGATTGCAAAGGGTACGAGCGGAATAACATTCCTTACGAAAAAGGAAACGTATCTTGTCGATGAAAGCCAGTGCATAAGCTGCGGAAAATGCGTTTCCGCCTGTCCGATGGGATTGACTCCGGTGATGATGGTCCGTGAATTGAAGGCAGAAAACCTTGATTCCGCCAAAAAATACGGACTCATGGACTGCATTGAATGCGGATGCTGTTCGTTCATCTGCCCTGCGAACGTAAGGCTAGTACAGAGGTTCCGCATCGGTAAGGGCAAGGTCCGTGCAATCATGGCCATGGAAAAGGCTAAGGCAGAAGCTGCAAAAAAAGCTGCGGAATCATGCAAGGCTACGGGGGAAGCGAAATGACAGATCCAAAGGTAAATGCAAAAGATATATATCTTTCATCAAGCCCTCATTTCAGGTTCGGGGTTTCAACAAGGTCGATAATGCTGGCCGTACTGATTGCCCTGCTGCCTGAATGTGTATACGGCGTGGTGATTTTCGGACTGCGCGCACTGGTGACGATTCTTGTTTCCGTTGCAAGCTGCATACTGTTCGAATTCCTTTTTCAGAAGATTGCAAGACAGAAGGTTTGCGTGGACAACCTTTCTGCTGCCGTGACGGGCGTGCTCCTTGCATTGATCCTTCCATCGACCATACCGACATGGATGGTCGTCGTAGGTGCATTCGTCGCAGTGGTGATTGCAAAGGGACTTTTCGGTGGAATCGGAAGCAACGTTTTCAATCCTGCATTGACCGGACGTGCATTCATGTTCATGAGTTTTGCCGCCGCAATGGGTGCTTCATGGTTCAATCCAGCCTCCGGTGCCGACAAATGGGTCTGGAACGTTGCAGGAAACGTCGATGCCGTAAGTTCTGCGACCATTCTCAGTCAGCTGAAAACCGGTGCCGCAAGCATGGACCTGGAGACCATCGGAACATATTTCTTCGGAAACAGGGCGGGGTGCATAGGCGAAACGTCCATACTCCTGATTTTGATTTCGTTCGGACTTCTGCTTGCCGCCCGCATAATCGACTGGAGGGCTCCTCTTGCAATGGTCGGAACCGTTGCCCTGATGACTTTCTTCAGTTCCCTCATCGGTGGACGCGGATTGGACGGTGCCGGAATCGACGTGCTTTCATCCCTTGTAACCGGAGGACTTGCTTTCGGTGCGACTTTCATGGTCACGGATTATGCAACGAGTCCCGTAACTAAGCCCGGACGACTGATTTTCGGAGCCGGATGCGGAATGATAACGTTCCTCATCAGGAAATTCGGCGGATATCCGGAAGGAGTCATGTTCAGCATATTGATTATGAATGCGGTCGTTCCTTTCCTGAACAAGGTTGCCGGCAGAAAATACGGTTATGGAAAAAAAGCCTGCAGAAGGGCGGACGTTCAGAAGATTGCAAGGGAATACGGTCTGGATGTTTCTTCAAGGTCGGAGGAAAATAAATGAGCGCAGCAGAAAAAAAATCTGACGGAATAGGCTCCATGATAAAACTGGGGCTTGTGCTTGCGGCCTATGCGGTTGCGGCATGTACGGTTCTGGCGATTGTAAACAACATCACCTCGCCGGTAATTACCGCCAACAACATACGGAAGGCGAACGAAGCGATGAAGGCCGTATTTCCGTCTGCAGATGGATTCGAGTCCGTTGAGGGATTCGTCTGGTCATCAGGAAGCGGAACAACCAAGATTGATTCAATCAGCCTGGCAAAAAAAGACGGGAACGTCCTTGGCGCGGTAACCCAGGTTTCGGGACCGACATACGACCATTCTACGATTATGGTTGGAATGGATGCGGATGGAATCGTTACCGGAATGCGTTACCTTGAAAACACCGATACGCCAAGTTTCGGCATGAACGGCAGCAGCGATACGTATACGGTCGGAAACGGAAAGACTTTTTACGGTCAGTTTGCAGGCATGGATTCATCAAAAGGATTCAGGGCAGGTGAAACCTTCGATGCAATTTCCGGGGCGACCATAACAAGCAACGGAATCGCCGTAATGATGGAAGACGCATGTTCTGCCATGAAAGACTGCCTTTCACAGTCAAGGAGCGGAAAATAGCCATGAATAAAAAAATGAGCATATTTACCAACGGAATATTGAAGGAAAATCCACTGTTGGTCTTGAACATAGGCCTCTGCTCTTCGCTTGGAATCACCACGTCGATTTTCAACGGCTTGGGCATGGGCATGGGCATGACTTTCGTTCTGGTAATGAGCGAACTGGTCATATCGATTTTCAGGAAGCACATTCCTTCTGCCGTCAGGCTTCCGATTTTCATCGTAATAATTGCGGCATTTACGACCATAGTACAGCTGGTCCTGAAAGCCTATGTACCGTCACTTTTTGATGCACTGGGAGTCTTCCTTCCGCTGATTGTCGTAAACTGCATAATCATGGGTCGTGTCGAAGCTTTTGCATCAAAGAATACGGTAGGCGATTCAGTCCTTGATGCTTTGGGCATGGGCTTGGGATATACCGCGGTGCTCGTCTGCATTTCGCTGGTCCGTGAACTTTTCGGAGCCGGAACGCTTCTGGATGGAACGGCACTCAAGCTTGAGCTGATTCCTGCAGAATACAGGATTGGGGTCCTTAACAGTGCACCGGGCGGATTCATAGTGTTCGGATGCCTTGGAGCCTTGGTTCAGGCTGTCAGACAGGGAGTCGCCGGAAAGAAGGTACTTGCTGAAAAAAAAGCGATTCTGGATGCTCATGCCGAAAAAAGACGCATTGAAGAGGAAAAGGCTGCTGAAGAAAAGAAGCGCCTTGAAGAAGCAAAACGTCTGGCCGCCGAAAAAGCCGCAGCAGCAAAATCAGCCGCTGAAAATCCTGAAAAGGAGGGTGAAAAATGAGTTCCATCCTTAGCATTCTGATAAAATCAATGCTCGTCGACAACGTCGTTTTCATACAGTACCTTGCAATCTGTCCTTTCATAGGAATGACCGGTGAAACAGGCAAGGCAACGGGCATGGGCATAGCGACCACTTTCGTAATCATCCTTGCGACCGCAGTTACATGGCCGCTCTATAAATTCGTAATGGTTCCGCTTGGACTGGACTTCCTGCAGACGCTGATTTTCATTCTGGTCATTGCATCGCTCGTTCAGCTTGTGGAGTTCTACCTCAAAAAATCCTCTCCGGCGCTTTACAGTTCCATGGGAATCTATCTTTCATTGATTACCACGAACTGTGCAGTACTCGGTGTTACGATCAAGTGCATCGAAAAGGATTACAATTACGGCGAAAGTCTGGTTTATGCACTGGGTTCAGCCCTCGGTTTCCTTTTGAGCATGGTCATCATGTCGGGAGTCAGAAGCAGGCTGAAGACTGCAAACGTTCCCAAGGCGTTCAAGGGTACACCGATGCTTTACATCTGTGCGGGACTTTTGAGTTTGGCCTTCCTTGGTTTCAAGGGACTGATAAAATAGAAGGAACTTCGGTTGATGCCAGACATAACCGATGCTTCCATAAATACCGGTTGCAGCTGGATTTGAGGATGTATATATGAAGATAATTTTACTGACTGTGGCGGTGTCGCTTGGGGTTGCCTTCCTCCTGGGTCTTCTGCTGGGTCTTTTCAAAAAGATATTTGCCGTCAAGGTCGATCCAAAGGTTCAGGCCATTCAGGACGTACTTTCGGGAGGTAACTGCGGTGGATGCGGATATGCCGGATGTGCAGCATTTGCCGCCGCCGTAGTAAAGGGTGAGGCCGCTCCAAACGGTTGTATTGCCGGGGGACCTTCCGTTGCAGAAAAAGTCGGACAGATTCTTGGAGTCAGCGTTTCCTCCCAGAAATTCGTTACGGTTCTTGCATGCAAGGGAACTTCATCCTGCGCTTCGGACCGTGGAATTTACAACGGAGTGAAGACCTGTGCGGCGGCTTCCATGTCGATTAACGGAACGAAAAGCTGTTCGTTCGGTTGCGTCGGATTCGGAGACTGCGTTTCAGCCTGTCCTTTCGATGCGATTTTCATGGGCGACGAAGGACTTCCGATAGTCGACTATAAGAAATGCGTCGGATGCGGAAAGTGTGCAAAGGCATGTCCAAAGCACCTCTTTACGATTATCAATGCTGAGACCAAGGGATCCGTTGCACTGTG
>CACYBG010000018.1 GCA_902772605.1 uncultured Spirochaetaceae bacterium | reverse complement strand
TGATGATTCCGTCGGCTGATGCGGTGTTTATAATTGTTTATTCAAGGAGGAATTTATGTCGGTGTTTTCAAGACCCATGAAGTCTGGAAGAATGTTTTCATCACCTTTCAGGTTTCTGCTCTCGGTTGCGTTTCTGCTCTCGGTTGCGCTTTCAAATCTGGGGGCGGCGGAAAGAATTTATTCGGAAAACGGATTCAGCATAAGGGTTCGCTACAATGAAACGGCCAGACCAGGAGATGCTGTGTTCGTCCGTCTGGATGTGACTGCTCCTGAACTCAAGTCCGGCTCTGGCGATTCAGCAAGGTTAACCCTGTACGTAAACGGTTCCCCTTCAAGAAAAGCCGATTTCTACTCCCTTGAAAAGGCCGGAAGCCCCGCGTCCATGCTTGCAGGAATTCCGCTTTCAACATGGTGGACTCCTGAAGTCAGCTTCCATCTGAACGTTTCGTATCGTCCGGCAGGAAAATCGGGCTTCGGTTTCGACCTTCCGTTCAAGTTGAGTGCGAAGAAATTCAACAGTGAAACCATAGTCCTGAACCAGGCTAACACGGAAATCAGGACGAATACGTCCACTGAAAAGCAGAAGCAGTCGGCAAACCTTTATGAAATAATAAGCACGAAGAACATGTCCTCCGTTTTTCAGGCGGCTCCATTCACTGCCCCGACGGATTCAAAGAGGTTCACTTCATATTTCGGAGACCGCAGGGTTTTCGTCTACAGCACGGGATCAAAGGCTACGAGCGAACATTACGGAAACGACTATGGAATACCGACTGGAACTTCAGTCTCTGCATGTGCATCCGGCAAGGTTGTCTTCGCCGACTGGAGGATCAGTACGGGATACAGCGTAATCATCGAGCATCTTCCTGGGCTGTACAGCATCTACTATCACCTGAGCGAATTGAAGTGCAAGGCCGGACAGACTGTAAATGCCGGGGACCTTATTGCAAAAAGCGGGGCTACAGGACTTGCGACCGGACCGCACCTTCACTGGGAGATGAGGCTGAACGGAGAGGCTGTCGATCCGCTTTTCTTCCTGAAGGACTTTGCGTTTACGGAATGAAAACTTCACGGTAGGAAAACTCCTTTTCCCTGCATTGACGGGTGCGATCTCAAAGTATTCCGGCTCCGCTTTTGAGCGAAAGGAGCGTTTGACCGACGGCCTGTTCAATCAGGTGGAAGGTGAAACGCTTCAGGTCGTTCATGCTTTCCGGATCCAGTTGAATCCGCCTGACCTGTCCCGGAGTCATCGTATTTATTGCTTCCAGGTATTCGAGCCCGCCTATGCTCATCTCGAAAAAAGCGTCCTGCGATTCCCTCTCGAAACTGCGGCATTCACTGCAGAAAAATCCGTTTTGCGCGGGTGAAAAAAAAGGTTTTGCTCGGGCTTTGGCTTGAGAATCCGTGAGAGGCCTTCCGCACCCTATGCATTCGCAGATTTCCGGCTGTACGCCCAGTAGTGTGATGTACCTCCAGAGGAAGCGAATCGTTCCTATCCTTGCCTGTTCTTCGGTTCCTGCATCTATTCCGTCAAGGAACGCCTTCAGCAGGATGTATGCAGACCTGTCGTCGCCTGCACATCTGGTCTTCATGAGTATTTCAGAAGCAAGGTTTGCAGCCCAGGTCTTGTAAAGGTTTTCCTTGAGCGATGCATGGAAATTCCTTGCGTCGAAATCGGATACCTTTTTCTGGTGCCTGCTTTCATCGTCATATATGAACATCGTTCCCGAGTTGAACGGCTGAACGAGCGACCTGAGCCTGCTTTTCGGACCTCCGAACAGCGTTGCATGGAAAATCCCCATGTCTGCCGAAACTGCACAAACGCTCCTGTTGTTTTCCCCCTGTTCCCTGACCGTGAGGATTATCGCCTCCGTATATCTGTTCCTTTCGCCCATGATGACATTTTATCCCTGAGTCGCGCTTTGTCAACCGTACCGCGCAATCGGGACCGCACCTGCATGTTTCCGAACGGGCTCTTGTTGTAATCCCTCATTAAAACTTATAGAATGTAGGCATGGATGTTCGCAAGAGATTTTCACAGTCTATAATCACCGCAATGCAGAGGGACATAAAGGAGGCCAAGGGTAACGAGGTTTTCTGGGTCGGTTCCATAAATGCAGACGGAAGGGTGATAGGAATAAAGACGGGTTCCAGGGGCAATTCCGGCATGGTGCTCGTCAATGACGTCATGGCAAGGCGGGAGATAGACGAGGACGGCTCTAGCGCAGGACACGTCGTAATCCATAACCATCCGTCCGGAGTCCTTCAGCCGAGTTCAGCCGATCTGGACGTTTCAAGCCGCTACATGGAGATGGGCGTAGGGTCCTACATAGTCGACAATGACGTTTCTGAGGTATACGTTATAGTTGAGCCCGTAAAGCCCAAGGCCGCATCTCCGATAGACCTGAATTCCGTATCCGTCTACCTGTCTTCTGACGGACCACTTGCAAGGAAGAATCCGCTTTATGAGGAGAGGCCTAGTCAGATCGCGCTTTTGAAATCCGTTGCTGAAGCTCTTAACGACGGAAAGATAGGCGTGTTTGAAGCAGGTACGGGAGTCGGAAAAAGCTATGCCTACCTGATTCCATCCATGCTTTGGGCCGTTCAGAACCGTGAAAGGGTGATAATCTCCACCGGAACCATAAACCTTCAGCAGCAGCTGGTTGAAAAGGACATACCGGAAGCCGCAAGGATAATCGGACGGAAGGTCAAGGCGGTTCTTTTGAAGGGGCGCCAGAATTACATATGCCTGAGGAGGCTTTCTGATGCCGCATCCGACGTTGACGGCGACATGTTCGATGCCGACAGGGAAATCATCGAAAACATGTGTTCCTGGGCAGAAACGACGGAGACGGGAAGCCGGTCGGACCTTTCATTCATGCCCACGGAATCGGCTTGGACCAGGGTGAATTCCGAAAGCGACGGATGCATGGGTGCAAGGTGTCCGCACAGGGACAGATGCTTCGTTATGAAAGTCAGAAAGGAAGCGTCCGATGCAAACATAATCGTCGTGAACCATCACCTTCTTTTTGCCGACATCGAAAGCCGCATGAACGGAGTCGGGTATGACGACACTGCGGTCCTTCCTCCGTACAGAAGGATAGTGTTCGATGAAGCTCACGGAATAGAGGACAGCGCAACCAGTTTTTTCAGCGAGACGGTAAACAGGTTCAAGGTCATGAAGCAGATAAACCTTCTGTTCAGGTCGTACAGGGGATCTGCCGCAGGATTTTTGGTACAGCTGAGTGCCGTGTCTGACGCTGAGGATGTCGTTGAAAATGCAATGTCCTGCCTTGAATCGGTAAGGGGATCGGTTTCCGCCCTGGACCAGCTTGCAAGGGACGCAATGGAAGACGGATTTACCGCAAGGATAAATGCATCGACGCTTCCAAGGTATCGGACTGTCCTTAAGGCCATGGATTCGCTCAGGATTTCACTGGGTGAGTTTGCATCGATGGTCAGGAACGTTCTGGACGGTGTGGATGACGACGATAAGGACGTTCCCTCATATTTTGAATGCCGCACCATACTGAAAAGGCTTGACGACCTTGTTGCACTGTGCAGGAATTTCACCGAATGGGACGTTCACGACGACACCGTATTCTGGATGCAGAAACTCAGGATGCCTCCGAAAAAGGCCGGTGATGAACCTGTCGTTTACGTTCAGTTTGCACAGACTCCTCTTGACGTTGCACCCCTTATGAACATGGGGGTTTTCGAACCGATGAGTTCTGTTGTATGCACGAGCGCAACGCTAAGGACCGGCGACAGCTTTTCCTATTGGATGCGCAGGACGGGGACTGCATTCGTTGAGGAAGAAAGGCTTCGGACCGGAATCTTTGAATCGCCGTTTCCATACAGGACGAATGCAATATTTGCGGTTCCAAGCGACGCACCCTTTCCGGATGATCCCGGATTTCAGTCATACGTTGAAAATACTGTCCCAGACCTCATACTTGCTGCGGGAGGAAGGACTCTGGTCCTCTTCACTTCATACGATTCGCTTCGCCACACCTATGCTGCGGTACAGCCGAAACTTATCCGCGAGGGCATCGACGTCTATCGTCAGGGTGATGACGACAGGTTCCGCCTGCTTGAAAAATTCAAGGACGACAGGGAGAGCGTCCTTTTTGCCACCGACAGCTTTTGGGAGGGCGTTGACGTTCCCGGTGACAGCCTGAGTCAGGTAATCATCGTAAAGCTTCCGTTTGCGGTTCCGAACGATCCCGTGTTTGCGGCAAGGTCCGAGGCCGTTGAAAAGCGGGGAGGGTCATCCTTCATGGAACTCAGCGTACCGCAGGCGGTCATAAAATTCAGGCAGGGATTCGGAAGGCTCATAAGGAGATCCGACGACAGGGGTGCCGTAATCGTCCTGGACAGAAGGATAGTTGAAAAGCGTTACGGAAAGATCTTTACGTCTTCGGTTCCGATGACCAGAAGAATGTACAATCCCTTGGATTACATATTGAAGACCGTGGGCAAATTCCTGAATGAATGAATTTTTTGATTGATTCGTGCGGAGGATTACATGCTGATTGATGGCGTTCTTTTGGATTTCCTTCGTACGTCATGATCAATCCGGTTTACGAAAAAAGACCCGCGGCATTTGTTTCTGCTGCGGGCCCTTTGTCATTGTTAATGCTGAATGAGTGTACGGGGTATGCTGCCCGTTTTCGGATCATTCAGCGTTTCCTTTGCATTTGTCCTGTACGGATCTCCTTAAGCCTACAGCTTGAAGTGGGTTGAGAAGTATCCGCTCCAGATGTAGTCCGTGTAGCTTACGTGGTCGAAGAAACTCCTGAGGTCTACGCATGCTCCAAGCGTGAACTGGAATTTCCAGGCATTGAATCCGACTCCTGCAAAAATCTGAGGCTGGATTTTCGTGAGGTCCCAGACTCCCTCATGAAAGCTTTCTGTCTGATTGTTGAGGGATACCGTACCTTTGTCGCTGTCCTCTGAATTCGTATATGCGTCGATGTTTTCGTTGTCGTTCGAAGTCTTGTAGTCCCATGCCCATGTAGACGTTGTGTTGGAAATCGTTCCGCGTCCTCCCAGGAAGAAGTTTGCGAATCCCAACTGCTTTGAAACCTGCAGCTGAAAGAATGCAACGTGGGTCTCGAATCCGTTTGCCATGTTCATGGTCGTAGTCTGGACGCCTTCCCCCAGTCCATCGTATGAAACGTTCCTCTGGTCGGTGGTGCCGATCTTGAAGTTTCCCTTGGTGTAGTAATATCCTCCTCCGACCGAAATGACTGGTACGAATTTGCTTCCCTCGAAGAACCTGTAGCGAAGGTCTGCACCGATCGTAAGGTAGTCGATTGATCCGTTGAATCCGAAGAGGTCGAATTTGACTGCCTGACTCATGTTCGTGATGGACGACGGGTCTGAAAGCTTCACTTCGAAGAGCGACGGGTTCGTCATCATTGCGCACAGTCCGATGTCGAACGGAAGCACTACGCCTCCAAGCCTTACGTCGACCGTAGCCGTAGGCAGGAAGAATGCTTCCGGTATGGTTCCGATGTC
>CACYBG010000017.1 GCA_902772605.1 uncultured Spirochaetaceae bacterium | reverse complement strand
GTTTCCCTGTAACATTCTTGACACTGTTTTTTTTAAGTCTGTATACTGTAATGTAGGTGCATGTAAAATTAAGGAACCTTAAACAAATGTTTCCTTAAGCCTCAATGTTTTTGATCCTTGCATTTCAGGTTAAAACCCGACGGCAATTCAAGGATCCATGGAGAAGCTGTTATGGATGATTTTGTCATTGTTACGGATGCATTCTGTGAATTGAATTCAAAAATCCGCAGGGAGTTCAACATTGATTTCATACCCGGGCACATTACTTTTCCCGACGGAAGTGAAAATCATCTGACCCTCGACTGGTCCATAATCGGAAAGGACGATTTTTATTCTGCAATCAAAAAAGACCCCGAATCATTTACGACGGCACCTGCAAACGTTGCGGAGATGGCGGAATCCTTTGAAAAATATGCAAGGGAAGGTCGCGACATACTGAGCATTTCAATATCGTCTGCAATCAGCGGAACATATAACTTTACGCTCCAGGCTAAAAAAATCGTCAATGAAAAATATCCTGGCGTGAAGATTCTGTGCATAGATTCACTGCGCTACGGACCTGCATTCGGACTCATGTGCATGAAGGCTTCAAGAATGAGGAGGGAAGGAAAGTCGATTGATGAAGTCGGTGAATTTCTGGAAAGCAACAAGTCGATTTTCCGACAGAGCGGATGGCTTGACGACCTGTCTTTCGTGGCGAAAAAGGGCAGACTCGCCAATTCAAAGGCCTTTTTCGGTCAGCTGATTGGAATGAAGCCGATTGCGGAACTAAGTGAAACGGGACTCCCGACAGTCATCGGAACGATTAAGGGAGAAAAGCTTGCCTGGCAGGTCGTCATGGATTACATGGAATCCACCATCGTAGATCCGCAGAATCAGGACATACTGCTGTGCAATTCCAAGCGCGAAAAACAGATAGAATATTTCAAGCAGATGATTCAGGACCGCTTTACTCCAAGGGCAATCTATGAAACGGAACTCTTCTGCGGATGCGGAGTGAACATGGGACCGGGACTCATGGCTGCATATTACATCGGTAAGCCCATTTCAAGGGACCTGGAAAATGAAAGGAAACTTCTTCAGGACATAATCGAAAGAAACCGGTAGGGGAATGATGCTGATCCATGCATCGGTGTCGGGGATGAAAGGAACTTGATATGGCTGTTCCAGTTATTGATGGAAACGATTTTGAAAGGATGCTGAAGGCCGGGCTGATTTCGCTCCGAAATCATGAAGGCGAGATAAACGACATGAACGTTTTTCCGGTTTCAGACGGAGATACGGGAACCAACATGCGCCTTACCCTGCAGAACGGAATCATGTCTGCCGAATCGAATGAAAATCTGGGCGAATACCTCAGGGGCGTAAAAAAGGGAATGCTTCTGGGTGCTCGGGGAAATTCCGGAGTAATACTTTCTCAGTTCTTTGCCGGCATATCAAACTGTCTTGAAGAAAAGTCTGTCATCGGCGCGTCCGATTTTCATGAAGCGCTTGTCGAAGCATATAGGAATGCATACGGGTCGGTAATCAATCCTGTTGAAGGAACCATGCTTACCGTTGCGCGTCTCGGTGCGGAAAGAAGCGGAAAAATCGTCCCTTCATGCAAAGATTCCGTAGACCGATTCCTGTCCGACTACATAAGCGAAATGAAATCTGTCCTGAATGAAACCTCTGAACTTCTTCCGGTCCTGAAGGAATCAGGCGTAAAGGACAGTGGCGGTGCAGGATACATCTGCATATTCAGCGGAATGCTGAAGGGGCTTCTTGGAAAGGATTCCGATTTTGAAAACGAAAGTCTTGGACCTGCATCGGTTAATGCTCCGGCACCCATTGATGCGGACGGCTTTACGAAGGACTCCAGATTCGTCGAGGGGTACTGCACTGAATTCATTCTCCAGCTCATGAACGGAAATTCCTACGATGCTGATTTCGACATGCCGAAGTTTATCGAAAAACTCAAGTCCATGGGGGAATCGATCGTAGCATTCAAGATTGACGACCGGATTAAAGTCCACATACATGCAATGAAACCGTACAGGATTCTTGAACTTGCACAGCGGTACGGGGAATTCGTCACGATTAAAATTGAAAACATGCAGGTTCAGAAAAATGCCCGTGAACTTCGGATGAAAAAATGCTCGCGTAAAGGCATGGGCGTATTGGCGGTAGTAAACGGCGACGGATTGAAAAAACTTTACGGAAGCTTCAGATGCGATGCAATCCTTGATGGCGGACGCTCCATGGAAATTTCACCCGACACGTTTACCGATGCTTTTTCACGGATCGATGCGGACTGCATAATCGTAATTCCGAACGGTCCTGAACTTATGGAGGCTGCAAGACAGGCAAAGGAAAATTCTGTCGGAAGGAACATTTCCATTCTCGAATGTGAAAATCCTGTGAGCGGATATTACGCGCTTGTAAACGGTCAAATGGAAAGCGATGATTTTTCAAGGCGGTTCGGACTCATGCAGGAAGGTGCCGAAAGCGTCGATGTGATTTCAATTGAATCGGAATCCGTCGGACGTTGCGGAATGTTCTCTGCATCGCTGAATGGAAAGCCTGTGTCGAAATCCTCCGACATGAAATCCGCTGTCTCTGAAGCCGTAAATGAAATTCCCGCTTTGAATTCTAAATGTTCGTGCATGATGGTGTGCGGAAAAAATGCATCCGAAGAAATGACCGTATTGATTGAAAGCGCAATGTCTGAAATCATCCCGGACCTTGAAATCAACGTCATCGACGGCGGACAGGAAAACAACGATTACATGATAGGATTCTGAAATGCTGAAAACCGTTTTGATTTCCGCCTGCATTTTCATGCTGATAAATCTGCTTGCACTGATTTTCATCGCTCCGTTCATAATCTACAGGATTCTTCTGGTCAGGACAAAAGCGGAAAAGTGGCAGAGGAAATGTTCTGACGTAAAGGACCTGGAACAGATTGCAATGTTCAGGGAAGGAGAAGAGTGGGGTGAAAGGCATCGTGCATGCAGGGAGGAAGTGCGGATTGTAAACGACGGATTCAGGCTTGCAGCACAGTATTTCGATTTCGGATGTGACAGGGCCGCAATAATCATTGCAGGAAGAAGCGAAAGCTGCCTTTATTCATGCTATTTTGCAGAGCCTTACAGGAAGATGGGATTCAACCTGCTCCTGCTGGACAACCGCTGCCATGGACTTTCAGAAGGAAAATACAACAACGTGGGATTCACAGAATATGCAGACGTACTTGCCTGGGGAAGGTTCCTTCACGACGAGAAAAAAAACGTGTCGGTAATCTGCCACGGAATATGCATCGGTGCTGCAACTGCCCTCTACGCACTGACGGATTCGGAATGTCCGGACTATATGTGTGCGCTTGTTGCCGACGGAATGTTTACGACTTTCAGGGATACGTTCAACAACCATCTGAAAAAGGACGGTCACATTCGTTTTCCGACTACGCTTATGGTCATGTCCCTCATCAGTAAGCACTCGCATGCCGATGCATTCCACGACGGTCCCATCAACAGGATTCATAAATGCAGGAAACCGATTCTGTTTCTGTACAGTCGCGAAGATAAATTTTCACTGCCTGCCGAAGCGGAAAGGCTTTATGAAAAATGTACGTCCAGAAAAAAAATCGTCTGGTTTGACAGGGGCGCTCATTCGCACGTCAGGATAAACAATATGGAACGGTACGACAGTGCAATATGTGAGTTTATCGCTGAAGAAAATCTTTCGGACGGTGGAAAATCGTGAATCAGAATTTAATTCCCGTAATAATTCCGGCTTATGAACCGGATGAAAGGCTTTGTCATCTGCTTGAAAACCTTACGTCATGCGGCATAAAAAAAATCGTCGTAGTGGATGACGGAAGCGGTGTCGGTTACGAAAACATTTTCAACGAAGCGGAAAATAAATTCGGGGCGACGGTCATAAGGCATGTGAAAAACCGTGGAAAGGGTGCCGCACTTAAAACTGCATTTTCATATTGCCTGAATGAAACGGACGGATTGATTGGATGCGTTACTGCCGATTCAGACGGACAGCATTCGGCACAGTGCATCTTGAAATGCATCGAGGCGTTGGACGAAAACCGTACCGGACTGATTTTGGGTTGCAGGGATTTCACCGTACCTGGTGTTCCGAAAAGAAGCGTGATGGGAAACCTGAATACGAACAGGATAATCAGGCACATTTACGGAAGGGAACTCCGCGACACTCAGACCGGACTCAGGGGACTTTCCTCTTCCTTCATGTACGACTGCCTTGGAATAAAGGGCGACAGGTTTGAGTTCGAAATCAGGATGATAATGCGCGCACTTGAATCCGGTCTTGAAATTGAAGAGGTTCCGATTCAAACGATCTATGATTCGGAGAAAAGACATTCCACTCATTTCAATCCGTTTTTGGACACCGTAAAGATTTATTCCTCGCTTGGATTTTTCAGGTCCATCGGAATAATTCTGTTCGGAAAATGAATGCGCATTTAAAATCATCCTGAACCGAACAGTGCGTTTGACCGATTAAATTCTTTTGAAGCATTTTGAACATATGAATGCCGTGGTCAATCCAATCGTAATCGTAAGTCCGATTAAATGGACCGGTTCGAATGAACTAAGCGAAAGTGCACCGAACGAAATCAGCGTGGTTGCGAATGAAAGCGTCGTTGCAAAAGGTTCAAGCCTGCTTGTGTTCAGGGTCCTGTTCTTTTCGTTTTCAATCATGTAGATTACGTAATCCAATCCAAGTCCGAAAACAAGTATGAGTCCCGTAATCGAAAAGAATTCCAGCTTCGTGTTCGTCGCAGCCAATACCGCACAGCAGTTCAGTGCAATCAGAATCGGAATCGAAATGATTTTTACGCACTGTTTCCAGGAATAGAAAAACTTGAGCAGGAAGAACATTATGACATAGGCGATTGCAAAGAACATTATGACCATCTTCGTAATCTTGTCCATCGATGAATTCATGCTGGTCCTTTTGTTTACGTATATTACGTTTTCGTCTTCATCTGCAAGTGCATACAGTTCCGGCTCTTCCGTAATCATGTTCGGGAAAATGACCGTGTAATGCATGTCGCCTATCTGACCGAGGTTCACCTTTGAAACCGTGTCCATGAGCGATTCAGGAATGCTTCCGTTTTCAAACGAGATGAAATCGTTTTCAGAATCCTTGAATTCCTTTTTCAGGACCTCTGCACAGGATGCGTCAAATCCGAGCGATTCATACTGACTTTCACTCAGCTCCAGAAGTTTCCTGCAGGCATCCCTTGATTGCTTCTGCCTTTCGATTGAGGGAATGAATAGGGTGGTGCTCAGATATTTTACGTCGGGCCTTTTGTCTGAAAGTTTTTTCCTGAAGCTTTCTTCGTTTGAAAGTACATCGGCTTCGGAATCTCCGCTTATGATGAACCAGCCCATCGGATTGTACCGTATTATTTCCGCCGCCAT
>CACYBG010000016.1 GCA_902772605.1 uncultured Spirochaetaceae bacterium | reverse complement strand
ATCCGGGGCTTTGGTTTGGGGATGGTTGCGTTCTTCGTAGAGGTTCGTCTCCTTCCCCTTTTTTTATGGGCGCATGTTCCAGTGACTTTCATGTTTAAATCGGCATGGAGGTCGGTTGAAATCTCATTGAAGGTGAACGATTGAACGATATTGAACTGTATCTTTTTACGGGTCCCGAAGCCGGTGAAAAGGAAGAGGCCATAAGCAACATCAGGAACGCTGCCGTAAAGAAAAACGGTTCAGTCGATGAATACAAGTATTATGCCGGCGAAACT
Source organism: uncultured Spirochaetaceae bacterium (assembly GCA_902772605.1). Lineage (GTDB taxonomy): Bacteria > Spirochaetota > Spirochaetia > Treponematales > Treponemataceae > Treponema_D. The sequence continues at coordinate 2,035 of CACYBG010000016.1, read as the reverse complement.
CGAATTCAGGATGTGGTCGCTCAGCTTCAGAACGCATCCCTTTTTACGCCCGCACTTTTCATAATATTCCGCAATCCAGAACAGCTGAAGGGAAAGGCTGATTTGGAAACCCTTTCGCAGTGGGCAAAGGGAAGTGCAAAAAGCAGTCCGAACACGCTGATTCTGGTAAGCGATGAAAATTCCGTGGACAAAAAGATTGAATCTCTGGTTCCGTCCAACCACAAAAAGATTTTCTGGGAAATGTTCGAAAACAGGAAGGAACAGTGGATTCAGGGGTTCTTCAGGAAAAACGGATTTTCAGTCACCCCGGATGCGGTTGCCAGAATCCTGGACATGGTTGAAAACAATACCGAAATCCTGAAGTCGGAATGTTCCAGGTTTTTCTACTGCTTTGACCGTGGAAGCACCATTCAGGAAGATGATGTCGACAAAATCCTTTCCCATGACAGGGAGGAAAATGCATTCACCCTTTTCGAATCCATGGCCGACACCTCAAAATCTCCAGTTCAGCGTCTGGAATCATCCCTTGAAATCCTCCAGAAAATCAGGATGTCCAGGGAATCCAACGGAGTCATGGTGATTGCGGGGCTTACGTACTGTTTCAGGCAGCTCAGGGCGTGGATAAACCTTCATTCGGAAAATAAAAGCCCGACCGACGCACAGTTGAAGTCCGCCGGTTTTGCCGGAAAAAAGAATCAGGAAAGATATCGTAATGCATCCAGACTTTGGACACCGGGAGCCGTAACAGCCATACTCGCGCTTCTTGCAAATACCGATGTATCGATAAGGTCGTTCGGCACATCGATGGAATACACGAGCCTCTTCAAGCTGATTTATTCCGTCGTCATTAAGAACGGACGCTTTTTTGCAGAATACGACCGCTCTTGATTTTTGCATGACTGGTTTTAATCCGCTTGAATCCTTTGTCCGCTCTGAAATCTACAGTTCCATCTGATTTAATATCTCTTTAAGCTTTATGATTTCTTCCTTTGTAAGGGTGATTCCCTTTCCCATCTTTTCGTGATCGGGAGACCATGGCCTCAAATCGTATTTTGCCGGTCTTTCGCTCCATGAAACCAGATTCAGCTCCGTCTTCCATCCCGATTTCGTCTCGGACAGTACCCCGAAACTCTGTTCTATATTGTGCTTGAAATCATCCATAAAACCAAAATCCTCCTTGGCTACCGATTTATATAATAAAAGAATGGACTTTTTTCGGGAAAAAATCTAGGGCAATCCGATTTTCAGGCTTAAAATCATCTAAAATATTCGTTTTTGAAAAATACGGTCGAAAAGCATTTAAAATCTTGAAGTAAAAAAAAATGTGTAGTATTCTATAATACGGAATTTTAAATTTATCTGACGTTATCAATGCGTCGGTTTAAAACCCGGCGGCATTCCTAAAGACTCAGGAAAATGAATTTTTAGACATGCCCCATGGGGATTTGCTGCGGCCGATTTAAGGTCCAGTACATCCCTTTATTCGTGCGTAGGTTCGAACGTCCCGTCCATCGTGGCGAAAACGACGTTGGATCCGACTGCAATAACTTATTATAACGAACGCTGTCTTGAACGTTCTGCGTTTGGGCTCGTTCATTTCACCAAATAGCTGGAGGAAAAAGTGATTAAAAAACAACATTTTGTGGCACTTGTGACATCTTTTGCCCTTGTGCTCTCCGGATGTGAAACCACCGACCTGGCAACTGAAGGAATTTCCGCTTCACAAGAGGAAAATACCATCATTGAACTTGTCGGACCAAATGGAAAATCCGGAACAATCAAACTGCCGACATCAAATGTCAAAAAGACTGAGGAAGATTCTGAGACTGAATCCAAGGATGAGGAAAATCAGACTGAAAGCACTGAATCCGAAGAAAAGACTTCCGACGATACAAAGACAAACGAATCCCAGGATGTTGAAAATCCTTCAGAAGACGTAAACGATAACGACGAAAAGACCGAGGAAACCAAGGAAGACGAAAAGGCTGAGGATAAGACCGACGAAAAGAAGGACGAAACCGCAGAACAGTCTGAT
>CACYBG010000015.1 GCA_902772605.1 uncultured Spirochaetaceae bacterium | reverse complement strand
TTTGACTTGGTCTGTGCTCCGAACATCAGGTATACTACATTGTCAACGGTTTCCAGGAACAAAGGATATGCGTCGCCGTATGATTTTTTGTTCAGAAGATCCGTCAATTCCTGAAGATTATAGAGGACCCGAGCCTTAAGGTCTTCATCTGATTTTTCAACCCATGTCTTCTGAATCAAAAGGACAAGATTGTTGCTGAAACTGGAAATCAGCTTCTTTTCGGCATCTTTCGTGCTGTCGGCGATTTGCTTGAATTCCTCATCGGAGCCAGTGAATGCAGAGGCCAATATTGCACCGGATTGTGAAACTTCATCCAGATTTTTGGTCTCAATCAAATTAGCAAGGGCTTCCAAAGCGTCATTGTCTACAAATTCCTTTATTAACTCACCGTTCATGTAATCTATTTTAATTTTTTAATATGATTTTTTCAAGGGGTTAGGATTTTATCATACATTTATTCTTTAAAAATGGAGATTTTCGACCTATTGGACATTTTCAGCGGTTCTTTAAGTTGACCGTCGGTCCGTTGATTTTTGCAGGATAGATTTCCGCATAAGTGATTTTTCCGTCGATTATTCCGATTCGGACTATTTCGGTATCCAGTGCACCGTATGCAGCCATGTTTCCCATCTTGTTGAATATGAAATTTCCAAGCGAATACACAATCAGTTTTCCATTGTACCATTCGGTCGGCTGAATCACATGCGGATGACTTCCCAAAACCAGGTCTGCACCGGAGTCGATGAATCGTTCGTAAAGTTCGCGCTGGCTTTTGGTCGGTTTTTTGACGTATTCTTCGCCACCATGGACATTGACGATTACGAAATTTCCGGCTTCCTTTTCCTTCCTGATGTTTTCAATCAGTTCTTCATCCTGCCAGAGTATTCCTGCACGGTCCGGTTTTGCACTGGCCGTTTTCTGTCCGTTGAATCCAGAGCGTTCGACCGGATATGCACCGCATGAAATTATTGCAAAGTTGATTCCGTTGATTGTCGTGTGATAGAATTTCTTCGCCTCTTCATCGTTGTATCCGATACCCGACGTTGGGATTTCATATTCGGCTAATGCTGCCAGAGTGTCCTTGAATCCTTCCTCTCCGTAATCGTAGCAGTGATTGTTTGTCTGCATCAGATAATTGAATCCGGCTTTTTTCAACTCTGCCAAAACGGCCTTGTGGAATTTAAAGACGTAGGTTTTATGCGCCTGTCTGTTTGATTCGGTCACTACGCCTTCAAGATTTCCAATCGTTATGTCGTTGTTTCGGAGGATTGGGAGCGTGTCACCGAAAACAGTTTCAAGACCGTCCTTTTCATACATGAGGATTTCTTGGACTCCGCGTTCAAGCATCAGGTCGCCGACGGATGAAACGAAAGTCGTCTTGGAATCGGGCTTTGACTTATCGGCAAAAAATGCATCGAAAAATTCAAACGCTTCGGACGAATACTCAGGAATCAAAACCGAACATACGGCATAGGATTTTTTTTCAAGCGCATAGTTTTCGTCGCCTGCATATTTTCCGTCGATTGGAAGCGCCCTGTTTTTTTCCGGCAGATTTTTCAGGTCGCTTACCGTAACGCTCAACGTTGCCGAATCGATTGAAGTACCGTCGTTAAAATCAGCGGGAATGGACGGAAAGAAATTCTTTGATTCCAACGGATATGATTTTATAAGCTCGCCTTCATCGACAGACGCCTCCAGATTGATTGAATCCTTTTTTGAAACGAATGCAATGACTGATGCAAACGGTCCCGATTTTTTTTGGTTGTTTTCTAGCCTTGCATAATCGGAAAACGAAATCAGTGAAAAATTTTCCGGTGAAGGAATGTCCTTGAAATAAGCGTCAAAAATCGAATCTTCAATTACTGCGAATTTATTTTCGGTGCTGGATTTTATGGTTGAACACGCAATCAAAAAAAGCGTCAGGAAAGTACAAAGGCCGACTGCAAATATAAATGAAACGGCAGATAAAATCATCGTATGAACGGAAAGTTTTTTCATGGCCCTATTTTAATGGAAGATTTTAAAATGTCAAAGGCCTGTTTGTGAAAGAAATTTGCTTTCCGGCTCCTTAAATTTTTTTTAAAATATTCTCGAATTGCTGTATGAAAAGACTGGAAAATGTTATATTCTAAAAATTGGATATACTGGAGATTTTTGAAAACATTCCTGACTGCGTTAACGCAAGTTTTCAAAATGCTTCTGCTGAATGCCGATTGGTGTGGCGTTCGCAATGACTGTCCAAAAATGGGGGTAAACATGAGGAAATGTATTTTCGTTGCTTTTCTTGTTCTTCCGATGCTGTTTTCTTCTTGTACGGCTGGAAAGAGAATTTCAGTTGACATCAACCATGATTGGAAACGGTCAATGCAAGATGATGCTCGATTTTCCGCACCGGACTTTGATGATTCAAAATGGGAAAGCGTAAGTAAGCCTGCGCCTGCTGATTTCGGAACGGTAGACAATCACTATTTCTGGGTTCGAAAGACCGTGGACATTCCGTCGGACCTTAGGGGTGAGGATGTATATATTGGTTTCGGAAAAGTGAATTGTGCCGTAGAAGTTTATGCCGATGGAGTTTTTATCGGTACCAGGGGAACCATGCCGCCGGATACGAACATCCGCATTGAGGAAACCTTGGACATATTGATTCCTAAATCCTGCATACGGAACGACAGCGTAAACATTGCTCTCAGAATCTATACCTGTGAAACCGATGTGGACGACATGCGACTTACCCTGGACAATGGAAGTCAGGCGTATTTTCAGAACGTGATACACAACATCTTCAACCAGAGGATATTCGTGTTGATGGCGGCCGTCTGTCTGTTCATGTCAATCTACTGTTTCAGCCAGTACATTTCATCCAGGGACATCGCCTATCTGATGTTCTCAATCAGTACGCTTTTCGTCCTCTATTATTTCTACGATCTTGGTGGCGACATCTGTCTCATAAATTACAATGTTCACAGGTCGTTAACCAGGGCGTCGCTTCCGATAAGCATTGGATTTTTGGCTCTGTTCCTTGCATCGTTTTTCAAGCGCAACTATTTCAAGAAGATGCTGCCTGCTGTTGTGGGATTCTGCGTCCTGGTATTGCTGCTCTTCATGATTAACTGCGGAAAACATGCTGCTCTTTCAAAACTGTTTACGGTCATGCTCATCCCGGTATTCGGCGTTATCGTTTACGGATATTTCGTAATAATCAGGGCGGCGAAAAAACGTCAGTTCGGTTCAATCAACCTGATGATTGGATTCATAGGCGGTTCGATTTTTGCAACGTTCGATATCGTTGTGCAGATTTCCGGAACGATTCCTTTCATGTGGATGCAGGGAATTGCGTTCTTTGCAATCGACATGGCGATTTTCTCTGCACTTGCCAGACGCGACGGTTCAAATCAGCGGCACATTGCCAGACTTGCAAAACAGACCGTGGAGCAGAAAGACAGGCTGTCCGAGGTTTTTGAAAATGCAAAATCTGTTGCCAGCGAAACGTCCGAGATTTCACACTCGCTTGCAGATTCAGTCGTTGCAGTTAACGATGCGGTCGATTCAACACAGAACAAGGTTGAGGAAATCAAAAAGGCTCTGGACGTTCAGGGACGCTCACAGGAAGAGACTGCAAAATCGGTCGCAAATCT
>CACYBG010000014.1 GCA_902772605.1 uncultured Spirochaetaceae bacterium | reverse complement strand
GACTGGAAGAAAATCATCCGTAGCAAAATCAACTGAAGCAGAAGTTAAGGCAACGGGAAGAAAATCGTCCGCAAAATCAACTGATGCTGATGTTAAGGCGACTGGAAGAAAATCGTCAGTGACAAAATCAACCGAAGCTGATGTTAAGGCGACTGGAAGAAAATCGTCCGCAAAATCAATCGAAGCTGAAGCTAAGGTGACGGGAAGAAAATCGTCAGTAAAATCAACTGAAGCTGAAGTTAAGGCAACGGGAAGAAAATCATCCGTGGCAAAATCAACCGAAGCTGAAGTCAAAGCGACCGGAAGAAAATCGTCAGTAAAATCAACTGATGCTGATGTTAAGGCAACCGGAAGAAAATCATCCGTGGCAAAATCAACTGAAGCTGATGTTAAATCAACCGGAAGAAAATCGTCAGTAAAATCAACTGATGCTGATGTTAAGGCGACCGGAAGAAAATCATCTGCGGCAAAGGTTTCTTCATCAAAAGGCCGCGGAAAGAAAGGGAGTTGAAAAGACGGCCTTTTTTCATTAGAATGTCCGAAAAATAAGGAGTAAAAAATGAAAGTCAAGACAAAGGCATCAATTCTTCGCACCACGTTTACGGCCCTTTTTGCAGCACTCATATGCATCGGCTGTTTCATTTCCATTCCGCTTCCGGGTGGAGTTCCCATCACGGTCCAAAACCTTTTTGCAATGCTGGCCGCACTCATACTCGGAGGTGTCCAGGGAGCAGGTTCCGTCGGTCTTTTCATAATCCTCGGAATAATCGGCGTACCGGTATTTTCGGGGCTCAAGGGCGGATGGGCGGTATTCGTCGGTCCCACGGGCGGATTCATCTGGGGATATTTCCTTGCCGCATTGGTCGCAGGACTCATCGTCGGTACTCCGCATACGTTTGAAAAGAGATTCAGCATAAAAATGTGGCTAAGGATAATCCTTGCATCGCTTGCCGGATTCGCACTGATTTACGCACCCGGAATTCCATGGTTCATCCACGTAATGGCAGAAAAGGGAAAGCCACAGACCGTAAGTGCAGCACTCAACGCAACTCTCATACCGTTCATTCCCGGCGACACAATCAAATTCATAATATCAATCCCGCTTGCAGCCGTACTAAGGCCGATTGCAGCACGTTATCTTTATCCTGACGACGAGCAGGAACTTCAGGAAATAATGGAAGAGATGAAAACCCGAAAGGCCGTGCATGAAAAGATAGTCAGCAAATTCAAGGGAGACGGAAAGCCTTTGGATTCAGGAAAATAGGACATGAAATCAGAAAATTCTCCGGCGGTAAGGCTTCGGGAGGTATACAAGATTTTCCCGTCCCAGACCGGAGACAGAAAGCATACGGTCGCACTTGATGACGTAAGCCTTGAAATCCTCAGGGGAAGCTTCACCGTAATCGGAGGGGCGAACGGTTCGGGTAAAAGCGTACTGATGAACATAATATCCGGGCTGATGGAAGCAAGCGACGGTCTTGTTGAAGTCGAGTCAAAACCCGGACTTGTCTTTCAGGATGCAGCCACGCAGATTCTGGGCGACAGTCCACGTGAAGACGTTTCGGTCGGACCCAGGAACCTTGGACTTCCGAAATCTGAAATTCCATCCGTCGTTGAAAAGGCACTTGCATCAGTTTCGCTTCTTGAAAAAGCGGATTTTCCTGCAGAATTCCTTTCCGGAGGTGAAAAAAGGCGGCTTGCTGTCGCTTCAATACTGGCCATGGACAGGGACATAATCATATTCGACGAACCGTATGCAAACCTCGACTATCCGGGAGTGCTTGACGTAAATGCGCTTTTAAGGCAGCTCCACTCGTCAGGAAAAACGGTCATAGTACTTACGCATGAACTTGAAAAATGCCTGGGGCTTTCAGACCATTTCATCGTAATGCAGAAGGGGCGCATAGTATTCGACGGATGCCCGCAGGATGCACTAAAGCTGGACCTTACGGCATGGAGCATCAGAAACCCGATTGCCGCATACGGAAAACTTTCCGATCTGGCATGGTAGATTCAGGGAACTTTCATGGAAGGACACGGATTTTTTCATTACAAAAGCGGTAAAACATTCCTCCACCAGATGACTCCATGGCTCAAGCTCATAATGATGCTTACTCTGGCGGTCGCAGCATTTTACTGTCCGACAATTCCATGCATCATGGTCTTTTCGCTCCTCATCGCATTTTCGGTTTTCTTCCTGAAATTTTCGGTGCTGGACATCGTTTCGGACCTGAAGCCTGCATTCGTTTACTTTCTTCTTCTGTACCTGGCATCCACGCTTACAAAACTCGTTTCCATTGGAGACCTCTCTAAGTTCCGCCCTGAAATTCTGATGCCGGATGAATCTAACGTACAAACCATATTCAGGTTCCTCCTTTCGCTTGAGTTCACATCCATTTTTTTCAGGACGACGACATCCGTTCAGCTGAACATGGGATTCAGGCAGATTGAAAGTGCCGTCACGCGCGGTAAAAGCACGGCAATTTCGGACCTGCTCTCACTTACGCTGAATTTCATCCCAAGGCTTTCAGATTTCTGGCAGAGATTGGACAGGGCTTGGAAGGCACGCGGAGGAAAAAACGGACTAAAAAAAATCAGGTCGCTCACTCCCCTCCTTTTCAAGACGGGCATGCAGGAAGCCTATGGAAAATCGCTTGCAATACGGAACAGAACCTGAGCGTTTTCCCTTAAAAACATCATGCGTTGCATTTATTTACAGTTTTCATGCCGGAGCCCTGAATTCAGGTGCAGACCCACTTGATTAAAAAAAATAAAACGGCTATATTCAAGTCAACGGGACCGATTCAGGGTCATATCTTTTTCCCTAATTTCAGGGATTTAATCCACTTTTTACATTACCAAGGAAGGACAGAATGGGAAGATTCGAAGACAAGGACGAAGAGTTTAAGGAACAGGGCAAATTCCGCGGCGAACTCTACACAACCCATGTAGCATTGGACAACCGCTCTTATTTTTTCAATGTCAAGGAAAACAGGAACAAGGACGTATTCCTCCAGATTGTTGAAAGCAAGCCGTCCGAGCAGGGAGACGGAGAACGCAGGGCAATCGTTGTTTTTGCAGATACCATGCAGGATTTTCTGAAGGGACTTGACAATTCGCTCAGCTTCATCGAAAAGGAACAGAAGGAAAGGAACAGGATTCGTGCAGAAAGAAAGGCCGAACGCGAAGCAAAATACGGACAGGGCGGAGATTTCAACAGGCCTTCAAACGACGAAAAATCAGGCGGAAAGAAAATCTACCGCAGAAAGGGAGAAAGCAGGCTTACGGCATCAAGGCGCGAGGAAAAGGCAAGGCTCCACGTCGTTTCAAAAAGGAACAGCGATTCAGATGAAAATCAGAGCGAAGAATTCTAAGCAGGATGAATCCGGCATGTACGCCCAGTAAAAAACGCTTGACGGTACAGCCGGACTGATTCAAGAAAAATTAACGGGATGTCCGATTCGCATGTCGAAATTTCGGACATCCCTTTTTTCGTTTATTTTACGGTGAACGAAAGCCTCTGTATCGGCGAAGGCCCCTTTTCCAGACACACCTTCCTGTGTGCTGCGGTCGGATACCCCTTGTGGCGTGCATATCCGTACTCGGGATAAAGCGCATCGTATTCCATCATCATCCTGTCCCTGGAAACCTTTGCGATTATGCTTGCGGCCATTACAGAAGGATACTTTCCGTCGGCCTTGACTTCACAGACGGCTGTGCATTTCAGTTCGGGAACCCTGTTTCCGTCGGCGATTGCACGGACATCCCCGATGGAGGGAACCTCAAGCCCATGTACTCGGCACCAGTCGGGAAGCTTTTTCCACATGTCGTCGAAAGCAAGGGACATTGCCTTCATGCTTGCCTGGAGTATGTTTATCCTGTCGATTTCCTGATGGTCAACCACGCCCAATCCCCAGCAGCATTTTTCCTTTATGACAGCCTCAGCCTTTTCACGTTTTTTTTCGGTGAGCTTCTTGCTGTCGTTTAAAAGTTCAAGCGGAAAATCGGACGGAAGGATTACGCAACCGGCAGTTACGGGACCGGCTAAAGGACCCCTTCCGGCTTCATCAAGTCCAGCAAGGAATTCAAAGTCCATATTATTTTCCTGCACCGCCGTTTTTTCCGTCGGCCTTAAAGATGGGTTCAAGCACCGGACGCAAATCAGGATACGGCCTGTAAAAGTTTTCCTCAAGTTCATCCTGGGTCAGGCCCACGAGTTCATGGCTGTTGTAGTTGATCCACGGATTTTCCGCAGGATTGTCGATTACGAATTTCCTGCACCAATAGTCAGGCTGAATAGGAAGAGGCGTCCTGTCGCTGTAGATTTTATAGTCGTGAACGACAACCTTTATGTTTTCGCGGGGAACGCCCTTTTCGAGGAAAATCCCGACCAGATAGTTCAGCGTACGTCCTGAATCGTAGATGTCGTCGACCAGCATGATCTTGTCGCCCAGACGAAGGTAATCCGGTGAATACGTCCATCCGTCGACACGGACTGCAGAGTGCTGCTTTACGTCGCTGTAACTTCTGGCAACGACCGCGGCATAAAGCACGGGCTTATGGTTTTTCAGTGCGACCTTGTAGTATTCGCTGATTATGTTCGCCATGTATGCCCCGCCCCTGAGCGATGCATAGATTACATCGGGAACGAATCCGTCTTCCTGATAGATCCTGTGTGCAAGCTTAAGTCCGTTGTTCCTGACTTCATCATAAGGTAAAAATTCTTTCATTGCTTTTCCTCAAAATATCATTCCATTAGGGTTTCCCCTAAATCCGTCAATTTGCAGCACTGCTTTCGGTCGCAAGTACGCTGTCGACCCCCTGCATTTCACCCTCCGGGGTTGAGGCTTTCCTTCTGCTTTTCTTGAAGTAAACCTTCAGCTTTTCCCCGTCGGAATCAATGGTAATGCAGTTCGAATCTCCGCGCTTACCGCTAAGGATGAGGTCTGCTATTTCATCCTCGACTTCATTCTGAATCAGCCTGCGCATCGGTCTTGCACCCATGGACGGATCGTACCCGTTTTCCACGATGTAGTTTCTGGCCTTTGGCTTAAGCTCAACCGATATGTCCTGCTCCATGAGCCTGTTTTCCAGATCGCGGATCTGAAGGTCAACGATGGATGAAAGCTGCTCCTTTGCAAGTGCATGGAAAACGATGATGTCATCCATCCTGTTCAGGAGTTCGGGCGACATGATTTTCTTCAGTTCTTCAATCGCATCGGCCTTCATCGATTCATAGGGAACAAGTCCGCAGTCGGCAACAGAAAATCCGACGTGCGATTCCGCCGTAATCCTGCTTGAACCAGCATTGCTCGTAAAAATGACGATGGTATTCTTGAAATCAACCGTATGTCCCTGTCCGTCGGTAAGTTCACCCTCCTCAAGAATCTGAAGCATGAGGTTGAATATGGACGGCGAAGCCTTTTCGATTTCATCGAACAGCACCACGGAGAAAGGCCGTTCCATTACTTTTTTCGTGAGCTTTCCGCCGTCTTCATATCCGATGTATCCGGGCGACGTTCCGACAAGGCCTGATGCAGTCCATTCGTTGCTGTATTCGCTCATGTTGTATTTCAGCATTGCGTCTTCAGTACCGAAAAGGAATTTTGCAAGGGTCTTTGCAAGCTGAGTCTTTCCGACCCCGGTTGGACCAAGGAAGAAGAACGAACCGATGGGGCGCTTGACTGTTGAAACGCCCGACCTGCGCCTTCTGACAGCAGAACAGATTGCGTCAACTGCTTCATCCTGTCCTATGACTTCCTTCTTGATTGATGCATCCATTTCAAGGAGCTTTTGGCTTTCTGCACCGTCCAGACGTTCAGACGGAATTCCCGTAATGGAACTGATGACCGAATACACGTCATCCAGCGTTACTTCACGGGCGTTTGCATTTTCCGCAGCCTTCCAGCTTGCCTTCAGTTCATCAAGTTCCCGTCTTAGCGAAGTGACCTTATCCCTGACCAGTGCAGCCTTTTCGTAATCCTGCATTTCGACCAGTCTGCGCTTCTGGCTTGAAAGCTCTTCAATGGATTCCTCTATCTTATCCAGTTCGGGAGGCCTTACCTCATCCTGTATCTTCTTTGCAGCACCCGTTTCATCAAGTATGTCCAGGGCCTTGTCTGGGAAACAGCGGTTGTTTATGTACCTGTGGCTGCATCTGACTATGGCGCGGACGACTTCTTCGCTGAACGAAACGTGATGGAAGGTCTCATACTTGTACTTGAGGGCCATGATCATATTGAACGTATCTTCTTCGCTCGGCTCCTCTATGGTGATTTTCTGAAAGCGCCTTGCAAGTGCTGCATCCTTTTCAAACTTGTTTCGGAATTCCTTGGTCGTGGTGGCACCGATTACCTGGACTTCGCCTCGACTCAAAGCCGGCTTCAACATGTTGCTTCCTTCCATGCTGCCTTCAGGTCCGCCTGCTCCTATGAGCGTATGGATTTCATCGATGAAGAGGATTATGTTCTTGCTTTCCTTGACCTCCTTCATGATTCGCTTAAGTCGTTCCTCAAATTCACCGCGGTATTTTGTTCCTGCAATCATCGCCGCCAGGTCAAGGTAGACAATGCGCTTCTTTATGAGCCCCTGCGGAACATCTCCCTTTACGATTCTCTGGGCAAGTCCTTCGACTACGGCAGTCTTTCCGACGCCCGGTTCACCGACAAGCACAGGATTGTTCTTTGTCCTTCGACTGAGTGTCTGTATGAGCCTCTGTATCTCCATGTCGCGACCGATTACGGAATCAAGCTCATCGTTTTTTGCAGCCTGATTCAGGTCCCGTCCGAACTGATCTACCATGGAATTGGAGTTTCTTCGTCCGTTCGACTCCCCCCTGCTTCCACCGTTCCAGAGCTGACCTTCATCGGCTTCACCGGCCATGCTTGCCATCGACGAAGGAAGCTTCAGTTCGACTTCCTTTACGTATTCCCTAGCCTGATCAAGGGATATTCCTGCCTTGATGAAAAAATTCTGTAGAAGCGAATGTTCCTCCCTTACGGCCGCAAGGAAAATGTGCTCCGTTCCTATGTAATCTTTCTGCAGTATCTTTGATTCCACCGACGCAACGTCCAGTATGTTCCTGAGTCTTGCCGACATCGGAAGCTTTTCCAGATCGATGTTCGGAAGGCGGGTCGGCATGCTCTCTTCAAGTGCGGTCTGAAGCATCAGCACGTTTATCTTCATCGCCTTAAGGGTAATGTAACCGAGTCCGTCGGCCGACTTTAAGAGCGCAAGAAGTACGTGCTCGACTTCAAGCACCTTGCTTCCAAGGTTGTAGGCTTCTTCCGGTGCAAGTACGTTCAACAGTCGCTGCACCCTGGGCGATAAAACTTTTGCCATAATCACTCCCATAAAAAGGTCTATGCATGATGGATCTGACGACAAAGCTGAAAATCCACCGCATTCAACACGCGCCGCCCGCATCAAGAGATCCGTTGATAAAAGGACGGCAGATAAAAATCTGTTTCCCGGCATTTTACCGTAATTCCCTATGCCGCAGGAAATTACCGTGAAATTGCTGATGCCTGATGTCCGTCGTACCGGAAAACCTCTTCAAATGAAGGCCCTTTGTTCGGAAAGCCTCCAATCCTTCGGAAATCCATTCCAGGAGTTCCATTTTACGCTCCGACCGTCAACCGGAAACCTTAATGTTTTCAAACGCCTCCTGAAGTATGACGGAACGAAGGCGTTCTATCTTTTTCTTTGAATCGTTCTTTATCTCCCTTTCAAAGGAAAAATTTCCATTCTTAAGCACATATTCCAGATGGCCTTCCTGTATCCTGTACAAAAGGGCCCTTAATCCGGTATCGTCGATTCCTTCAAGGATTCCGATGTCCACTCCCCATTTGACCCCGCCTATCAATGCAATCGCTTCCCGGAGCTGTATGAATATGGCGGACCGAGCCAATGCTATGCACCTGAATACGACGTTTCGGACCGAAGAATTCATGTTCCTCTTGCATTCAAAGCGGGCTGTACGTTCAAGGTCCCTGAATTTCGTAGCCACGGAAACTATGTTTGCAAGCTGATCGAATTCCGAACCGGAGAGGCTGTTTCCTGATTTAAGGTCGTAGAATGAACCGAGCGAACCGGCTGTCAACGCCTGCATGCCGATTGAATCGACTCCACCTGAACCGAAGGAGTCTGAAAAGCAGATTCCGTCTCCATTGTAATTGCGGGTCAATGAGAAAATCCTTCCGAGAGCGGTCAATGACGGAAGATGCATCCTGACGCAGAACCTGATTCCGCTTCCGGCTTCCTCCACCGTCGACGTAAGGTATCCGAAATCATAGCTTGCGGCAAACTGGAGTTTCGACTGAAGTCCATGGTCGACTGTACCTGCAAGCGTCATGGGTCCGTTGAAATCAAAACCGGGGGCGAACGAACTTATGCGTACATGGTCCGTGAGGTTTACGGAACAGGTCACCCTTCCGTCGCTTCGGACGATTACCCCTGCATTCTTTTCCTTGTGGTCTTCGCCGAGTATTTCCCTCTCCATGAGGATTCTGGCTCCCAGGTCGTCAAGCTTGCACACGGCAAGGGCCTGATAGTTTTCGCCGTCAGGAAGGCTGTTGAACGCATCGAAAACAAGCGACTGAATCCTGTCCCCGTCGTTTCCCCTGAGCTGTGCAGGAAAGGGATAGTTTGCAAGGTTTCTGGCCAGACAGACCGTTGAATAGAGGAAAACGTCCGAATCGTTTCCGTCGTAGGCGTACCATGCATCGCCCGCTACGGATGAGGAAGAAGTCTTTGCCATCAGCTCTCGTCTCCTGATGCTGCATCGTCTCCTGACGAAACGGCTGTATTTTCAAGCGACTTGAGGTAGTCGCGGTACATGGCGGCCTTTTCATAATCTTCAGCGGCGATTGCCTGCTCAAGCTTGGTCTGAAGTATCATCCTGTCGTTAAGTACCGAATGGACCGTGGAAAGCCTTTCCGGGAGGGAACCGGTATAGGTGCCGGATATTCCCTTTCTTTCCAGATATTTCCTGATGTCGGCCTTAAAGATTGCATAGCACTCGGGGCATCCAACTTTTCCTGTGCGTCTGAATTCGGCGACGGCAGTACCACATACGGGACATACCCGTGAATTGTCTGCCTGAAGGCGTTTTGTAGCCATGGCAAGCTCCTTGAACAGGCTTCCGATTGAAGCCTCTATGCTTTTGGGATCCGAACTGATTCCCCTCTTAAGTGCACATTCCATGCAGATGTTTATCTTTTTTGCAGTACCATCGCCGCAAACCTTTTCCATATAGATTGCAGCTTCACGTTCATGGCAAAAATCACACAACATATATCAGAATCCTCATAAAAGAATCTCCGGAAAAATACTTAAGGCATCCGTATCATCTAACAAGGCCAAGGTTCCCCAATGCCCTATACCTTTCTGAGGGTATCCAGAGGCTTTTCCCTACCGGCCTTTACGGCAGGCACCAGGGATACGACAAGCGAAAGAAGAAGGGTGCCGAGCGTTATGACCAGAAGGTCGGTGAACGAAAGCGAAACCGGTATTTCCTGCAGGTAATATGCAGGGTCCAAAAGGTAGATCGAGCTGAAACCGGACAGATCTCCGTTACCTATAAGATATACGAATTTTGCGCAAATGTTAACAATCCATTCGATAATTTTAATCAAACCGTTGATGTTTACCGCGCCCAGAAGTCCAAGCGGTATGCCAACAAGCACTCCGCCCGCTCCCGCTCCCATACCCACGATCAGAAAGCTGACGGCTATTCCTTCGGCAGTTCCACCGACACTCTTAAGTATGGCTATTTCCTTCCTGCGCTCCATGACTATCATCACGAGTGCGGAACTGATGTTTACCGAGGCTACGAGCACTATCAGAAGCATTATCAGAAGAAGGAGTGCCTTTGTGGATGCGAAATTCTCATACTGAGCGGCATTAAGTTCGTTCCAGGTGTATACCCGGAAATGCTCAAGGGGTTCGTTGCCGTCGTCTCCCGAAAGGGTTCCTATCACGGAATTCCTTATGCCCATAAGCGAGGGGGAAAAGGGATCGTCCGTCACTATGCCGAAAAGGAAATTGCATGATTTCTGGGAAAG
>CACYBG010000013.1 GCA_902772605.1 uncultured Spirochaetaceae bacterium | reverse complement strand
CCGACCATTACAATCAGCAGTATGACGATGAGAATTACCGTCGTTACGATGTGGACGACATTCATTGCAGTTTTCAATCCGGGTGCTCCGTCATTCAGACTTTCAACGACATATTTTACGCCGTCCCAAACGTTTTCCGCTCCAAGAAGCTGCTTGTTCAATCCGCGTTCAACGCTTTCAGGATTGGTCCTTCTTGCCTCTGCCAAATCTGCAACGTTGCATCCGTCTTTCCTGATTGCATTTTCCAGAAGAAGCGCAACCTTGTTCTGCTGATTTTTATCGGTCAGATAGATTGAAAAATAGTTGTATCCGCCCTCAGGAATTCCAATCAGTTTGTTCAGGCTTTCGATGTCGGTATAAACCATCATTCCGCTGATGAAACTTGAATCCTTGTTTATCAATGCAACCTTGAACTCACCGACTTCATTCTGTCCGTAAATCGTGGTCGTGATGTAAAGGACCGTATCGCCGACGTGAACCTTCAATGAATCAGCCATGTTCTTGCCGATTATGAGGGAACCGGGAGTCTTCAGGTTTTCCAAATCGCCCTCAACAATCTGAAGGGAATCCAAAAACGCCTTGTCGGTTTCAAAGTCGCGTCCGAACACTTCGCCCAGAACCCTTTTTCCGTTGAAAATCACCTGACCGGTTGAATTGGTGTAGTGCGAAATGTACTTGCAGTTTATTCCCAGACTCTTGACCTTTTCAGTCAGATAGTCGTGGTCGCGGATAATCGGAACGACATCCAGTCCGACTATGTTTCCGGTCTTTTCTTCCTGTCCCGTACTTTTTTCATAGCCTGCAACGATGACGGTTCCACCAATCATCTGCGTAATCTGGTCTTCAAGATTTGAAACTGCACCGCTTGTCAAACCGTCCACTGCAGTTACGACAAAAAATCCAAAGGCGACTGCAATTCCCAAAATCACGTTTCTTTTTTTGCTTCGAGAAAGATTCCTCAATGCCAATTTCAAAAGCTGCATATCACTCACCTCCCTTGGACAATGCTTTCAAAGGTGTAATCTTTAATGCGGATGAAACAGGATAAATGTTGCTCAACAGGCTTCCCGCAACGACACCAAGGAATGAAATCAATACGATTGATGGAGTCGGACTGAAATGCAGCTGACCGCCACCAAGGATAACCTTTGCAATCATGTTGTCGCCGACATCCAGATTCAATCCGTTGAAAATGCCCATGATTATGAATCCGAGCATTATTCCGATGAGCGTAGAAACCAGGGTTATGGACAGCGCTTCCGTCATGAAAAGCTTGCGGACGAAATTCTTTTCGGCACCCAATGCACGCATGGTTCCGATTTCCGAAGTCCTTTCGATTATGGAAACGGTCATTGTGTTCATTATGATTATGAAAACGACGATTGCAAGGACGACCACAAGTATATTGAAGAAAACATTGATTCCCGCAACGGTCTTTGTATAAGAAGCCGCAGCATTTTCCCAGCCCATTGCATTTGCTTCGATGCCAAGCTCCTTGAACTTTGCATTGATTTCCTCGATTGCCTTGTCAGCTTCAACACCGGACTTGAATTTTGCCTGAACGAAATTCCATGAACCGTCATCTGTCTTGTTCAGCTCGTCGCGGAGTGTCGTATCGCCCAAAAGGTTTTCAAAATCGGTTATGCCGTTGGAAATAATGGAGTCGGAATCATTCGATATCATGTCGCCGAATATGCTGTCATCTCCGAACAGTTCGTCTTCACTCGCCTTCCATAAATCTGCATCAAGTCCATCGGCAATTCCCGCATCGATTGCAGAACCGTAAGTCAAATCTGCAAAAGCACGTGCAAAAGACGGATTGCAGTAAATGGTCTGGAACATTGCGCTGTATTCATTTGCCGGAGTGTAGAATCCGACGACCTTTGCTTCACGGATTACGCCGTTTGTATTTGCACCCATGACCAGAACATTATCGCCGACATTCAGAGTCTGCTTGAAAAAAGCCTGGAAACTGTCACGGATTCTGGTATCAATCAAAAGCTGATTTTCCGATGACGAATAATCGATTGCACTGCCCTCGACTATGTGCTGTCCGCCGAAAAGTGAAAAATAAGAATCCTTCTCACCGGCGAACATCATGAAAACGGGAATGTCAGCAATGTTGACGGAATCATCTGACATGAGGGATGCCAAATCGATTTCTTCACCCTTCATCATTATGCCGCGGGTTGAAATCATTTTTGTACGCCCCGAAATCAAACCGCTGTCGTCCAGAACCTTTTCAACTTTTTCAGCATCAAGAAGGGCCGGAATCTGCGGAATGGTTCCATCAAAAGAATTATCGGTCGCCATGAAGATATCGACTTTCCATCCATCGGACATCTTTGCACTGACGGTCAAATCACCGGTATAATTCGCGCGGAAATCT
>CACYBG010000012.1 GCA_902772605.1 uncultured Spirochaetaceae bacterium | reverse complement strand
GCTGAAACCAAATATTCGACCGAATTTGAAAAAAGTGAATTTTCCGACGCTTCGTCCAATCCGCATATTTCGGCAAAATCTTTTGCGGCTTTTTTCTTGAGTGTTCCGTCAGTCTTGCAAACGCCTGAATGATAGAGGCTGAACGAAATGAATGATGCCAAAAAAATCGGGCTTAAGGAAATCGGTGTCGGTTCGGGATGTTTTTCGACGCTGGATTTTTCAATCAAAACGTTCATTCCGATTTTGGAACCTAGGGCATCTTCAATAATCGGGTTGATTGCGTAGACCGTTTTTCCGCTTGAGTTTGATTTGTATGAATACAGGATGAACCTTTCTTCAAGATTCTGCAGGTGCGCGCGGATTGTAAATGAATCGGCTTCGTCTGAAAAAAATTCGGTGATGCTTTTTTTTGTCGATTCAGGAATCAGCTTGACAAGAGAGAGGATTTTCAAATCGTTCTTTCCCATCAATGCGATTGCATTTTTTTTGTTTTCTTCCTGACAGAAAAAGACGGCGACCTGGGTTACAAGATTCTGCTTGTTGAATGGGGTTGAGATTTCTCCCAAAAACATTCTGGCGTAATCCAGAAAAACATCGGTCGGCAATGCTGTGAGTTTTTCTTTCCAATGTGTGATTTTGTCCGTTACCTCAGAATTAAATTTCATAAATTTCAACTCCCAAAAATCAAACCGTCAATTCCGCAGTGTCATCCCGAACTGGTTCCAGAAAACTGATTGGGTCAAATCAACGGCAATCAGAACACCTTTTATCTTCCAGCTGATTTTGAACGGTCAGTTCATCAAAACTGGATTCGTCCTCATATCGGATGATTCTGTAAGAATATCCCTGTTCTCCCAAAAACTTCTGACGCTTGGTTCCAAATTCTTCGTCAATCGTATCTTTTGAAACCACGGTGAAAAATCTTGCAGTCCTTTCTTTCGGACGCAACAGACGACCGAGCCTTTGAGCTTCTTCCTGCCTTGACCCGAACACTCCGCTCACCTCAATCGCCATGCTTGCATCCGGTAAATCGATTGCAAAATTTGCGACCTTGCTCACGACCAGAACGTTGATTTTTCCCTGTCTGAAATCGGCATATATTTCATCGCGCAGTGAATTTTTCGTCTTACCCGTGATGATTGGAGTGTTGAGCATTTTTGCAATGCTGTCGAGCTGATCCAGATACTGTCCGATTATCAGAATCTTGTCGTCGGGAAATTTTTCGACCAGTTCCCTTACGATTTGCAGTTTAAGCGGATTTGTCGCTGCAATTTTGTTCTGTTCCCTTTTGCTTGAAACCACATATTCGAATTTCAGGTCATCGGGCATGGAAATCCTGACTTCAATGCACTCGGCTTTTGCAATCCACCTGTCGCGCTCAAGTTCTTTCCATGGAACGTCGTAACGTTTCGGTCCGACCAGTGAAAACACGTTTCCCTCGCAACCGTCTTCGCGAACCAGTGTTGCCGTAAGTCCGACCCTTCGTACTGCCTGTAATTCTGCTGCGACCCTGAAAACCGGAGCCGGAAGCATGTGGACTTCATCGTAAATGATGAGACCCCAGTTTCGGGAGCGGAACAGCGAAAAGTGAGGGTAGGGACCTGTTTTTTCGGGTCTCCATGTAAGCACCTGATATGTTGCGACCGTCACTGACTTTATGTCCTTGTTTTCTCCCGTATATTCTGCAATCTGATCGCGGGTAAGGTCGGTCTTATCTACAAGTTCGTCAATCCACTGATGGACAGCCGAAATGTTTGTGGTGACAATCAGCGTGTTGGTCTTGAGCATGGACATCAATTCCATTCCGACTATGGTTTTGCCTGCACCGCATGGAAGTACGATTGTACCGAATCCTGTTCCCGGACCCTTGTCGCCGACCAAAGCCTGAGCCGCCCCCTTTTGATATTCGCGGATTTCGAACTTTTTTCCGGAGACTGTAGTTTCCCTCAGGTTGATTTCCATCGGGTCTCCGTCAATCAGCGGTACGTCATCCTTTACCGGCCAGTTCAACGCAAGGAGATTCTGTTTTATGGTTCCACGGTCGGTAAGGTTCAGCATGAAGCAGAATTTCTTTTCATCGTCGGAAACTTCAACGCAACTGTCTTCGGGCTGCACGTAATCGCAGGGGAACAGCTGTTTTTTAAGCGGTCCGTTGTGCTCAATCTGCTTGTAGATGTATGGCGATTTACAGACCAGATACAGGTATTCTTCCTTTATGGACTTGCCGTTTTCCGTCTGCTCGTGGACTGGACCGGGCACCAATCTGATTTTTCCGAATCTTTCGCCGGTTTCCTGAATCCAAACCTCAACGGACTGGGGAATTTCATAGCGGGAAAAATCCTTCAATGTGGCAATGACTTTTTCCGTGCTGAATCCGACGCTGGATGCATTCCACAGTGAAAGGGCCGTGACGCGATATGTGTGCCAGTGCTCCGGAGATTTTTCCAATTCTGCAAATGGAATGAGGGAGTTGCGACATTCTTCTGCACGGGGAGAATGTACGTCCAGCATGAGAGTCCTATCTGACTGTATTACCAAAGGGTTTTCTAAATCTGCCATATTTTAAACCGAATCTTAATTATACACCGAAATGGAGAAAGTTAAAAGCTACTGACGGAATTAAACTGAAGATTTTTAAGCGATTGATTAGGGCGGGACATGCTGATTTCCGACCGTCATGCAAAAAAAGCTTTTCTATGATGTTGCAAAACCCTTCAAGCTGGTATACAATGTAAACTAACGGAAGTTAGGGAGAATCGGGAGTCTGGAATGGGGAAAAAAATCAGTCGTGAAGAGATAATCATGGCCCTGGTTGACATTTCGTTTTTTAAATCAACCGGAGCAACAAGCCTTTCCGACATTGCCGAACGGCTGGGGATAAAAAAAGCGTCCCTCTACAATCATTTTGAAAGCCGCGATGCAATTGAAAAGGCTGCATTTAAATTCTGCGGCGATTATCTTTCAGCAATAAATTTCCTTCCTCCTGATTTGGAATCCGTGACGAAAAAATATTCCGCTTCATCGGTTTTAAAGGGCATCATCAACCGATATTTCAGGATGCACGAAAAGAGACCCCTTTTCCAGATTTACACTTTCGTTCAGAGTCAAAAATATTTTTCAAAGGAAGCTTCTGAAATCATCTCGAACGAAGAAAAACGTCTTCATGCCCAGACCGAAGTTCTGTTCAAGTCTCTGATGAACAACGGAAAAATATTTTTGCCTGAAGCTTATAAAAATTCCTGCATCCATTGGTTTCTGTCCGGAATCAATGACACTCTGTCAAATCACCTGATGCAGAAAAAACGCCTGATTGTTGAAAATCCTGCTACGGGCGATGGCGAACTGTTTTCTTTGCCTGTTGATGATTCGGCATTTGAAGAATTGGACAGGCTCATCGACGATTACACGCGCAGAATCGGTTGATTCTATTGACTATAAAAGGAAAAATTATGGACTGTATTTCATTTGAAGATGTTTCTTTTTCATATCCGATGGTTGAAGGCGATTTGGACGAAAACGGAAAGCAGATTGTGCCTCAGCCTGTTTTCGATCATTTTACGGGAGTCATTCCTTCCGGATTTACAAGCTTGATTGGACCGAACGGTGCCGGAAAATCAACTTTCATGATGCTTGCAAGCGGTCGTCTTATTCCTCAGTCCGGATGCATAAATCTTTTCGGAAAAAACATATCGGTGCTTGAAGGCGAACAGAAAAACCTTCTTGCGTCCGTGATTTATCAGAACATGGAATTTGAAAGTGACGACAAGGTTTCAAATTTGCTTTCATACGTTTATTCACACGGTGCGTTGAAGGGAAATGCAAAATCGATTCGCGGAAAACAGAACGATTTGCTTTCGGAAACGATTGAAGTCTTTGAACTGGAAAACATCCTGAACCACGGATTGATTGAAATCAGCAAGGGTGAAATTCAGCGCGTGCTTTTGGCATTCAGCATCCTTTATGGAAGCGCATCGATTTTTATGGATGAACCGCTTTTTGCAATGGAGTACAGGCAGAAGGTTTCAGCTCTTGAATACATCAAGGATTTTTGTGCGGCAACTGGAACTTCCGTTTTCATTTCGATGCATGAACTTGATTTGACCAGACGTTTTGCCGAAAAGGTGATTCTGTTTTACCCGAACCGCGACATGGATTACGGAACCCCCGATGAAGTTTTGACCGATGAATCCCTTGAAAAAGCTTATGGAGTTCCTGCTGCAATGCTGAAGGATAAGGAAACGTTTACAAGGGAAGAATTGATTCAGACCGGCGAGGCGATTTTAAAAATCCAGCAGGTTGAAAAATCCGGAAAAAAATGATTCGTACCTGAATTAAGTGCTGAATCTGATTTCGGCCAGTTCAAGGGTCGCATTGATTTTATCCCTGATGATTGGATACAGGTCTGGAAATTCGTTTTCCAAGGCCTGTATTTTTTTCAGCCAACTGTAGAACGCTTCCCTGTTTTTTTTGTGCGCAAGTTTTCTGAGCGTCGGTGGAATCAGCCTTATGAATTTGCGCGACTTTTCAAAATCACCGTCGAGCTTGGAAATTATCTGTTCGAGTTCTTCTTCTTTCGTCTGACATGCGCAGGATTCGAGTTTTGCATTCAGCGTCAAAAGGGTCAGTGTCGGAAGTTCGTACAGTTCTTCAGGAATTTCCAGCGTAAAAAAAGAGTTGGTCCTTATGCCGATTTTTTTTCCGTTGATTTTAAAAATCAGACTGTCGCCGTCAACTTTCGTACATGCATCTTTCAGTTTCGATTCGTTGAATTTCTGTTTGAAAATCAGCATGCTTTTTTTTCTGGTGAAAATGTATTCAATCTGCTCGCATGTTTCCTTCGACGCTTTTTTGGTCGTGTCGATGCAGAGGATGAATTCTATGTTCGTGTTCTGCCTTTTGTTGCTCTGTTTTCCGCCCCTGTATGTCGTGTATTCGTTCGTGACGATTGAGACTTTTCCTTTTTTCATGCAGATGCGCTGCATTTCTTCAAACGGTATGATTCCGTCCGTGCTGTAACTTATCAGTATGATTTTTGAATCCAGATTGTCGATTAAATCTTCAAAATATTCGGTCGCCTTCTGTTTGTAACAGTAGTTGGAACGCGTGTTTATCCAGTCGTGACGGATTGCAGCCTTTTCCTTGAGTTCGCCTTTTTCGTTCAGTTCGAGCTTTGCAGGAATGTGGTCCCATTTTGCAATCGTGTTCAAAAGATGATAGTTGCTTCCATACTGATGCTGATTGTACGGCGGGTCCAGATACGCAATGTCGATTCCGCGGATTTTTTTTACGAGTTCATTCGAGTCTTCCTGAAAAACATGTACCGGATAATCGGAGTCGATGAGCACCGGAACGTGAAGCTTGATTTCACCCAGGATTCTGGAAAGTGCATCCCTGTTGTGTCCACCGAAACCTTTGTGGCAGGCCTTGAAAACTCCGGACGTGTTGTTATGCGTTGCAGCTTCGTAAATCAGTTCGGCCAGAAAAAGATTGCGTTTTTTCAAATCTGCAGCGGATATGTTTTCGAGTGGAAATTCCGCTTCGATGTAGTTTCTGATTTTATCGATGTTCAGTGCATTCCGTCGCGTATAAAAAAGACGCTCGGTCTTGTAATCAACCGCATTTATGTCGTCGCTTTTCGGTGCATAATATTTTGCGATGTATTGATTTTTTTTGTCTGGATTTGAAAGTGAATTTATTTTTTCAAGCTGATTTTCAAATTCCGCTTCCGAGCCGAAAATCCTTTTGATTTCCTTCCGATTGATTTTGAGGTAGCAGTTTGAAAGTACGAACGAATAATATTCCCAGTC
>CACYBG010000011.1 GCA_902772605.1 uncultured Spirochaetaceae bacterium | reverse complement strand
TGCCATGCCCTCCGGAATCGGATGACGTTCTCCAAAATGATCGGATGAACCGTATTCAAAAAACGACAGGAATCCAAGCAATGTCCAAATTCCGGTCGCGGCAAAAATACCCAGCATACTGAATGCAAATTTAAGCCACTTCCTTTTTATGATTAACACGACAATCGGCACGAAAAGGATTAAATATGCGACGAAAAGAATCGGTTCAACGATTGAAAGAATTTCAAATTCCTGCATCGGATTTTTTACAAAATACCACCAGAGCAAAAGCAATGCAAAAAACACCGGAGGAAAAATCCACCAGAACGATTCAATCCAATTTAATGCGGCACCAAAAAATCTGATTACGGCACTCTTCTTTTTTTTCTCAACATTGTTTTCGTTTTCTTCCATTACAGTTTCCTTTTTATTGAATTTCAGTTTATTCGGATTAGATTTTCTTTTTGAATATGTATGTCATGTATTTTTCATCTTCGCTGCTGAAATCTTCATATTCACTTTCATTTACAAGTTCGTATCCATGATTTACATACCACTGCCAGTTGCATTCCGAGTCTGTCCATAAATAAATGTTCCTGTATCCCATGCGGCGAAGTTTTTCAACGGCACAGGAAATAACTTTCATGCCGGAACCCTTTTTCCGACTTACAAAAAGTGAAAGCTTTATGTCAGCGTCACCCATGAGCGAAATGGTTTTTTCATCCATGTAATCAAGATATTTCCTTGCACATTCAAATCGAATTCGTCCTTCCGGTCCCAGATTTTTCGTTTGACCTTCAAGCCATAAACGCGAATCGTTCGAATCGCCTTTCCTCATGAAAAAAGCGGCGGAAAGGAAAGCGTCACCTTCATCCCGATTTTCATCAATCAATTCAAAAGAAAATGCATCGCTGAAAATATTATTCCGGACAATGAATTCAACGTACTTCCTTGCAAAATCATCATCGCAATCATCGGGTCTCCAAAGCGGATGAACGGTTTCAACAATCTGCGGAATGTTTTTCATTTCAAACCTGTCGATGACGTTCCATCCGTTTTTCAAGTCAAGCTCATATGTAAATTCCTTCCTCTCCTCTTTCGGAGTTGCCCTGTTGAATCTTCCGCCAGAACATGAAACCCTCTTCATACCAAGCTTTTCCATCGTCATCCATGAAGGTGCATTTTCACTGTCGCAATGTGCAATGAATTTTGAAATCGAAAGTTTTTCCTTCGCCCAATGCACAATGGCAACCGCAGCCTCCAATGCATAACCGTTTCCCCGCGACTTAGCTCCAAGGCACCATCCAAGTTCCGCGGTCTCATTTTTTTCATCAAGCGTAAGGCTTATACCACCGATGTGGACTCCATTGCAAAGGACCGCACATTCATAATTCTTCGGATTCTTTTTCTGCCATTCCGCTTCCGATTCCGAAAGAAAAGTTTTGGTTTCTTCAATCGAATCCTGCGGAAGAAAAAGCATGTAACGCAAATCCCTGTCGCTTGAATATTCATAAGCAGTATCCAGGAAATCCAATGTCAGCGGAACGATTTCAAGATTTTTCGTCTTCAAGTGGAATCCATTCATTTTATTTTTTTCCGTTCAATATCATGTTCATCGATTCCTTATTTTCTGAAAATCCGGCTTGCCTGTAAAGCGGACGTCCCATTTCGGTTGAATCCAGACTGATTTCGCTAACTCCTCGTTCTTTCGCTTCATCAATCAAAAACTGAACCATCTTTCGTCCTACGCCCATGCGACGGAAATCTTTTCTCACATAGACATTCATAAGGTGTGCACGTTTTCCGGTCGGATGATCGAATGTCGGCATTACGTCTATATAGCTGATTGATGCACATCCAGCAATTTCTTCACCTTCCATTGCAAAAACCGTCGTCTGATTTCCATTCAGAAAATATTCCCGCGATGAATCAACCAGGACTTCATCAAAACAATCATCCGGTTCCATTCCATTTACAATGCGAAGCATTTCAAGCCTCATGTCCATCAAAACGTCAATGTCTTTTTTCGTCGTTTTTTTTATTTCCATTTTTTTCACCTCTGTAAATCACGCTTCAATTATACGGTCATCTCAAAAATAATGTCTTTAAATGTTTCCTAAATCATTGTCAATCCTGAACCGCGCAATCTTTTCAAAAGTTTCATCGCTTCAGGATGTTTTTCAACGAACGATTCCATCAATGCCGGATTTCTTTTTCTTGGATTCAATGCCATCAATGCAGTCTGAAAATCAACCGAAGCATTTTCTTTCAGGACGTTTTTTTCCCTGCACAAATCCTGCATGTAAAGCCAGCTCAAATTTTTTCCTCCGTCAACCGGATTGATTGGACCTCCAAGCCAATACAGCCTATTGATTTCCAACGGTCTTGAAAAATCCGCCTCTTTTTTTTCTTCATACCTTCTGATGCTTTCTTCTATATAATTCGCCTTGACCGTCGGTTCCGGAGTCTTAAAGTCAAACCATCGGTTAACCTTTTTGTTCAGACATTCTCCATGCATCCAGGCCTGCAATGCGGCATTCAGTCCGTCGCCGAATTTTGCAGATTTACCTTCTCCTTCAAAATGCAATCCGTTTTTTGCAAATATTCCGGCAACCTTCGGTTCAATCGGCTTCAGGTTTCCGTGCATTCCATTTTTCCATTCCGAGTATATCCGTGAATGGCGCGTCAAAACGAATTTATGCCAGAACGAACTGTCCAAAAGACCGGATGCATAAAACTGTCTCAATGTTTCCATCGAGTTGATTGTGTCCTGGTCGTTCTGATTCCAATATCCGTAAATCATGTAGGCGTGAACCAATATTCCGTTTTCCTTGAATGCACAGCATGCACCGACAATAGTGTCGATATCGGTTCCCTTGTGGATGCCGTCCAATCCGTTTCCAGTTGCAATTTCAATTCCACCGCTCACACCTATCAATCCGCTGTAGGAAAGCAGCGATGCCAAATCATATGAAAAGTTTTTTTCAAAACGTATGTTGCCCCAATACGAAAAAGTTTTTTCTCCAGTCAGATTCAAAAGTGAAAATTTCGTCAGTGCAGACGGAGGCATGGCTTCATCGACAAAATGTATGCCCCAAATATTTTTTTGTTCCGCCTGTTTTTTCAGTCCTTCGTAAAGGCTTTCGATTTTCGTCTGATGATAGCCTGAAACATAATCCAGCGTCACATCGCAGAAATCACACTTATGCCAGTAACATCCATGGGCAAGATACGCTTTAATCCACGTACCGTCCGACCAAAGACGCTGCATCGGATTCGTGTCGTCAATCATCCTTGGATATCTTGAAAAATCTATGTCCGAAAAATCAGGGACAATCTGTGCGGTAGTCTGCTCTTCAAAACGCTGAAGTTCAGAATCCATTTCCTTTTGCGGAATTATTTTTTCTCCGTTAAAAATCCTAAGCTTGTACATTTGTCCGGACGGATTCAGATTGCAGTCAATCAAAGCCCTGTATGAACCGTATCCCCTGTCATAGCTGATTGAATCCACATAATCGAAAATCTTTGCATCGGTGATTTCCCTGAGTTCAGTGTTGATGAATCCTCCGCCGATTGATATGAAAACTTTTTTTCCGAACATCCGCCTGAAAAATCTTGCAGTGTAAAGTGCAGCCGTAAATGTCCCAGCAAACGGAACTGAAATGCACACAAGAATTTTTTCACTGCCATCCGATGACAGATTTTTAATCCAGTTTTTTACGGTCTCCTCATTTTGATTAATGCATGATGAATCTTCTTCATCTTTTGAAATGCAAAAATGCCTTTGAAGGACCCTTTCGTAAAAGAGTTTTAAAATCGGTGAGTCGATGCCTTTTTCAATCTGTGAAAAACTGGTTTCGCTGACCGTCAATGATTCTGCATAACGCACCAGTGAAAATTCTCTGTCGAAAACAACCGTTATGAAATCAGCTAGATCAGCCAATGCAAGGCTCGCAAGAAAACGTGCGTCATCCGTTGTCGGTTCATGATTTAGTCCGGAAAGAAAATTTTCCATCCGCATTCCGCGCGGTGCAAAAGGAGAAAAAATAAACTGATGGCAAAGTTCACGACCGCTTGATGAATTTCCGTCGCACAAAATGGTTACGATTGAATCAATCCAGTTTATCCATCTGTCGCTTTCACCAACATATCGGAGCAGTGCCGTTCCGCTTCCCTCATCTCCAGATTTAAAGGCCGCATCCGATTTTTTCAACGCTTCATCTGAACATTTTTCAAACAGGAGTTTCAATCCTTCGCGGCAAAATATTTCATGAAAAAGTTCAATGCTGAAATCAAACCATTTTGCTTCAATACTCTGACTTTCAAAAAAAGATTTTAAATATGCTCCCGACGGATAAGCCGTATTCAATTGGACTAAAGGCGGCTGAATGATTAACGTTCTCATGTTTCCATTTTAATGAAAGTTTCGTTTTGATTCAATCAACATAGCTCGCAGAAACGAAGGATGAAAAAAAATTGCACAAAAAATGCCGTCCGACAAATCCGACTCTTGCCATTTCCGCACTTTTTTCAGCAAATTTCGGAACGCGGATTTGACATATCGTTTCATTGGACGGCCTTAACCGATTCAGGATTTTCCTATTCGATTTTTATGGAGCCGGAAACCGTTTTAAGCGAAAGTGAAACTTTTCCATCTCCAATCAAATCGGTACCGGAACTTTTACCGGATGTTCCCGACTTCAAATTCTTGTATCCGCCGGAAACCGTTGAATACTTGATTTTCAAACCGCTTTCATCAGGTACATTCAGACGTACTGAACCGGAAACGGACTCAAGTTTACTGTCATCCGTCAATGGAGATTTCGAATCAACCTTTACGCTTCCAGATGTTGATTTCAAGTCTAATTTTCCGAACTTGCCTTCAATGTTAACGCTTCCGCTCATCGAATTTCCATCCAGTTTTTCGATGCTTGAATCTTCAGCCTTGACAGAGCCGCTTGTAGACTTTAAATCTGCATCCTTGACTTCACATCCGTACAAATGAACTGAACCGCTGGTACTCTTGCAATCCAATGTCTTACACTTGATTCCAGTAATCTTTATTGAGCCGGACACCGATTTGAAATCCAAGTCATCCGGTTCAAAACTCATCGGAACATCGATGTAAATTTTCATATCACTGTCGAAGATGTTGAACAGAAAATTGATTTTTTCATCCCTTGTGATTTTCAAGACTTTTCCGGTGGAAACAACATTTACGCTCGGCCAGTATTTTTCGTCCATGTCGAAGAACACGCGAATATCGTCAACGTCTTTTCTTTCGACGCAGATTGAAAGTATATCCACATCAACATCAATCGTACTTATGTCGTTAAGGCTGTAATGCATTTCCGCATTTTCCGGACGGTTTCCAATTTCTTTTGAACTGCTTTTTCCAGAAATCCATTTGAACATGAATTTTTTTCCTCCAAACATGCTTGAAATCAATATTCCAGACAGAATTACAGCCAGAAAAATCCATACGATTCCAAAAACCTTATTGCCCTTCATACCGCGACTCCTTATTTTGATCCTTCATCTTTCTGCTCGACTCCAAAGAAACAGTTGATTGCTTCTTTCACTGCATAGCCGATTAGCCAAATCAACCATGAGATGTGCCAGCTTCCAGTCTTAAAGCTTACGAACAGATAGATTATGAGAACGATAATCCAGTACAGCCGCATGAACGAACTTAACTTCTTATTGCCCTTTGTAAATTTATTATCGTCTGAAATGATTTCTCCTTTAGTCAGATAATCCTTAACGTCCTGAGGAGCACTCATGTTTACGTAAACGATCATTGCAGTTGCAACCGAAGCACATGCAAAAAGAATGATCAATCCGATCAGTCCGAATTTGTCTTCATCGCCAAGATTGAAAACCGATGCCGCACCGCCAAGTCCAACCAGAAACATCACTCCGATTATATAGAGCATGACCGAAATTGCCGTAAACTTTGCACGCTTTTTCCTGTAATCGTCGATTTTATTCTTCAACTGCATTTCCGGTTCCAGCGTCTTTAAAAGTTCATCCACGTCGCCCAAATCTGCAAGCGATTCCGTGTACGCCTGATTTTCCGATTTTCCTTCCGCAATGTGCGCTTCATAATGCTCGTTCAGATTTGAAAGGATTTCCTCTTTCAGCTCCTTCGCCTTTTTTGTATTCGGAATGTCCTTGAAGAGAACGTCTACATAATTTTTGATTTTAGAATCCATTGTTTCCTCCGTTTTCAATTCGCTTTATTTTTTGAAACTTCTAAACACGCTTATTTTAGAAATTGCCTTTTCCTACAATCAATTTATTTATGAGCTTCTGTATTTCCGCCCAATCCTCTTTGTTTTCCTTCAGCACGGCCCGACCTTTTTCCGTAATGGAATAATAACGTCTGCGCGCTCCGGAATTTTCATCGCCCCAATATGATAGAATCAATTCACTGTCTTCCAGGCGACGAAAAGAAGTGTAAAGGGTCGCTTCCTTCAATTCAATCTTGTCGTTGCTGCATTCCCGTATGAACTTGTTGATTTGGTATCCATAACTGTCGGTGTGATTCAGCTGCTCCAAAATGATTGTATCAGTCAAGCCCCTCAAAATATCAGAATAATTTAACAAATTACCTCCCGAGAAATTTCTACCGTCGAACAAGCCGACCCGCTTTTCCGAAACAAAACGATGACACGCATGAACATTTTAATTTCAAAATCATCGTTTCCAGTCAGTCTTATTAATTCTAAATAACTTATACAACATAATACCTCGCCTGTCAAGGTATATAATCATAAATGTTATCTTTTTTTGATGAAAACCCTGTGAAAATGTGGAATACTTTAAAAAAGAAAAACCGACACCGTTTGAAACGATGCCGGTCTCTAATTTTAATTTACTTGCGATATTCCGCTTTCGGTCTTATCAGCGAACGTCGATTTCGCCAATCAGGAAGGTCTGTTTTACATCATCAAGCTGCAGGGTCATGACCTGTTTTTTCTGATTTGGACGACCGAAGTTTGTGTAAACCTCTGCCTGTACGATTACCGGCTGCAAGAGTTTCTGCTGATGGTTTCCATAATAGTTGCACTCAATCTTATACTTTCCGCTCGGAGCAACTTTCAGACAGAATTCTTCCGGTCCATAACCCTGGGTGAAATCACGGGACATCCTTCCGCCGACATCGGTTTCCTTATGTCCGTAATAGCATTTTTCCCTGTTGGGATCCGTCACCCAAAGATCAATGTCGCAATCATCGGTATTCCATGTCAGCACAATCCTGAGTCCCACATCAAAATTCTGAATGAGCTTCCTGTCGATTGCAGACGTGTCGATTCTGCGTCCCCTGACATTTCCCTTGGTTGCAATGATTGCATTCATATCGTTCAATGCAGTCTGCTGTATTTCCGCATAACGTGAATCCCATTTGTTTGATGCAATGTACCAGAGTGAATCAACCGCCGCCTGATAATTACCGGTTTCTTCATAGGCCAAAGCCAGATCGCGATGGAACTGAGGAACCTCCGGCCTAAGCACGGTCAATTTCTTGAACACGCGGATTGCCCTTTCATATTCCTTCCTTTCAACCAGTTTATTTCCCAGGGCCCTGAGTACATCGGTATTTTCCAGATTCATTTCTGCAAGGTTTGAAAGAATCCTCATGCCCTCGTCATAATATCCTTCCGAAACGAAATAGTCGGAAACTTCCATGTAGAATGCAGGCGACGAACCGTAAGTCTTTTTAAGCTCCCTGTACTTTGAACGCATCCTGTTTCTGCCAGCCTTTTTCAAGACTGCAATGTAGTCGGAATTGGAACTCCATGCCTGAAGCGTAATGCTTGCAGACGTAGATTTACCGGAGTCCCTTGAAGACATCTTCTTTGCAGATTCACCCCTTGCACTGGAACCGTTGTAACCAAAGCTTTCATAGCTGTCGGAATAGCTTGGTTCTTCTTCCACACATGCTTCGTCACATTCGTCAAATCCACGTGCGGTAATCGACATGTTGGAATTCGCCGCACCGTTCATCATGTAACGCGGACCTGGAATTGCTCCGTCAACATCTTCAAGGATATATGAACGTTCCTTCATCTTTTTGGTCGTCTTCTTGAAATCTTCCGGACGCTTTTCCCACCACCTCTTGAATTCCTCGAACTTGGTGTAGACTTCATTCGGAATGCCGTCGTCAACTTTCTTTGAGTCAACGCGTCTTGAAACAAGCCTGTCATATTCCTTCTTCAACTCGGCAGGCGGTTCAATTCCATAACGGACATAATCCTCTACGGAATCCAGAACTATCAAGGAAGTGTCCTTGGTTACAATCGTATATTTTTTTGCAAGGCTGATGATTTCATTGCGGTTCCACTCATAATCCATTTCCAAATCGGCAATCTTTTTCATGGCCCACAGACGGGAAACCTTTGAAGATTCCTCGACAGAATATGAAGCGTATGAAGATATGTCCCTTTCAATGACCTGCTCGACCCTGCCGTTGCGTCCGAGTGAAATCTTGACTCTGCCGCTTCGACCCTTCATGATTCCTGCAACGGAAATTCCTCCGTCAACTACGGTTCCAACTCCCGGATACACATCCGTCATATCAGAACGGCCAAAATCCACGCTGATTACCTTCAACGGATTTTCAAACATCCTGTTAACGGCGGTCCAGACATCGCTTTCATTCAGGTTGATGTAGACACCGTCGTTCAATCCGGCAATTTTCTTAAGCGTACCGAAAGATGCAGACCTTGAAGTGTTGATTGTACTGATGCGTCCGTATCCGTTCAGTCCCCTATTGAGTTCTTCGTCTCCCCAGTTGTCGATTCCGTCTGAAAAAAGCAGGACTTCCATTCCGGCATAGTCCTTGATTACATCCAGATTCGTTGCACCGTCAAAATCAAGGTCGCGGATTATGTCTGCCGAATTCCTTGCGTTGCGTCCAAAATCAAGGTCAAAGCTGTCCACAATCTTGTCTGCAAAAGTCACGAATTTAATCCTCGGATTTCCAAGCCTTGATGAATATGCCTTGAGGAATTCGATTTCCTTTTCAACGTCGCGGTTTTTTGCCGAATCGGAAACATCATAAAGGACAACGATGTTCCTACTGTTCGGAGTTACAGTCTGAGCGCGATAATCCTGCACGTCCTGATAGAAATAGAAATATGTATCGCGACCCACGTTCTGAATGTAAACCTGTTTCTGTATGTCCCTGCCCTTCAGTTCCTTTTCAACGGTCACTTCAATGTGGCGGACTCCATTTGCATTAATCGGATAGACGCGGGTTTTAAAATTATTTCCTGCAGTCATCTCGACAAGTCCGGGATCTACATTGCGGCGGACGACATCCTCAAAAACTTCACGTCCCTTATCCTTTTCAACCGCAACACCCTGACGCATAACCCCGTTGATGTCCAATGCATATCCGGCAACGGACTCACCGTCTTCAAGGGAAAATTCAAATTCACCTTCCAGAACCCTATTGCTCCGATTTTCAATCATGTATTCGATTGTGGTTGAAGAATAGTTTCCGACAATTTCAGTTTTCCTAGAAACCTCGTACACGCTGAGGGAATTCCTGTCATTGGAATTCTTTGATACGATTTTGACGTTCCTTATGTTGCCCTGGGAAAAAACGGCCGCCGTCAAAAAAATCGAAAAAATGCAAGCAAAAATCTTTTTCATATCTGCACTCCAATCTAAGGAAACACTGAATAATCCGAATGCGGGTAGCATACACCGTATGCTCATTCAGTGTTAACTATGATATCTGCAATTTCGCAATAATTC
>CACYBG010000010.1 GCA_902772605.1 uncultured Spirochaetaceae bacterium | reverse complement strand
GACATGGAAAAGGCTGAGACCGCTTTTTTCTCGGACAAAAACAACCGTCTTTTTGCATGGGGACCTGAAGACATCGAACGCATATTCACTGCAGCAGGATTCAAGGTTCAGATGGAAAAGACAGTTCTTTCGGAAAAACGCAGGATAAGCAGAACCGAAATCGAAAAATGGTTCGACGTTGAAAAATCCGCATACGGAAATGCAGTTTCAAGGGCAATCGGAAAAGACGGAATCGAAAAAATCAAGGGCATGCTCGAATCGGCATCCGAAAAACAGGTGTTCACCTGGAAGACCGAAAACGCATTTTTTACTTGTAGATTTGAAGATTAATGTGTAAAATAGAAGATACATGCCTGTCGTAAGTCCGCGGAAAATCCATGGACGCCTTTCAATTCACGGGCATGAAAATTTTCAGAAGGAGAAAAATATGAATTTCATTTTCTTAGGACCACCAGGAGCCGGCAAAGGTACGCTCGCAGCACAGGTTTCAGAAGAATACAAGATTCCGCAGATTTCGACCGGAGACATCTTCCGCGAGAACATCAAGAACCAGACGGAACTCGGTAAAAAGGTAAAGGCAATCATGGACGCCGGTGGACTTGTAAGCGACGAAGTGGTTCTGGAAATCGTTGAAGACCGCCTCAAGAAGGACGACTGCAAGAACGGTTTCATCCTCGACGGATTCCCACGCACCATTCCCCAGGCAGAGGCATTCGAAAAGCTCGGCATCCAGGTTCAGGTGGTAAATTTCGAAGTTGACAACCAGCTCATAATCGACCGCCTTTCAAACCGCCGCGTGTGCAAGGAATGCAAGGCAAACTACAACGTAAAATTCATGCCTCCAAAGGTAGAGGGAAAATGCGACAAGTGCGGTGGCGAACTGTTCACCCGCGAAGACGACAAGCTCGAATCAATCACCCATCGCCTTGAAGTCTACCGCAAGGAAACGGAGCCTTTGATCGACTTCTACCGCAAGCTGAACAAGATGATTGACATCGACTCAGCCCGCGACAGTAAGGAAGTCCTGGTCGACTTCAAGAAACTCTTCCCGGTAAAATAAATCCGTAAAAAAACAGCCGCAATCCGTTTGGACTGCGGTTTTTTTTTGGGGGAAAGCCTTCCCCTACGCTCGGAACTTCCGTTCCTCCCTACCCCTTCTGCGGGAATCCCATGTAATCCGGCCTACGCCATCCTTTTTTCCCGCCCGCAACGCCCGGAATCCCTTTTTGAAGGGTTTGGACGCACAAAAAACTGAACGACCATTTGAAATTTCCTGTTTCCTGTGCTATAATGGACGCATGGCAAAACCAAAGACAGAATTTGCAATCAACCAGAAGGTTGTGTACCCAAGTCAGGGTGTGGGAACAGTCACCGACGTGTTCAAGAAGGAATTCAAGGGCGAGATGGTCTATTACTACAAGATTTACATCCCGGTTTCGGAAATGACCGTCATGGTTCCGGTTAAGAACGCCCATCTCCTGGGCATAAGGGCTATAGTTTCAAAAGAAGAAGCCCAAAAGGCAATCGACATGATTTCCGAAAACTTTGAGCCTGCAACGTCAGACTGGAAGCTCAGATACCAGATAAACCTGGAACTCCTTAAAAAAGGAACCGTTCAGGACATCACCCAGATTGTCAGGAGCCTTTACTACCGCTCAAAGGTCAAGGAACTCCCTATTCAGGAAAGGAAGCTTTACGAAAACGCAAAGACCCTGCTCAAGGATGAAATTTCCGAAGCACTGGGCATTTCACCTGAAGAAGTCGAGGCAATGTTCCATGCAAAGCTGGAACCTCTCGGACTCAGGGTGGACAAGAAAATCACATCTACGATGGACGACGATTCAGACGAATTTGACGACGAGGACGACGAAGAGATTAAGTATTCAAGCCACGACGATTCGGATGATGACGACGACGAATCAGATGATGAAGAATAGGGAGCTGAACCTTATACTTCTGGCAGCCGGTTCCTCAACCAGACTCGGGACCGGTAAAAAAAAAGAATACCTCAAGCTGGGCTCCGGCACCGTTCTTTCGGCATCGCTCGGGGCTTTCCTAAGGTACGAGGAAATTTATTCCCGTAACTTTTCAAGCATAATCATAACCGTTCCGGCAGGCGGAGAGGACGATGCACGGTCTGCACTCGAAAAGGACGAAAAGACCAGGAGTTCCATGAACCGTCTGACTTTCATAAACGGCGGAAAAACCAGGCAGGAATCCGTACTCAATGCACTGGAAAAACTCGGCTCAGCTGAAAATCAACAGGAAGAAGAAAACCGAATCGTACTGATTCACGACAGTGCGCGTCCATACGTAAGCGTCGAAGTAATTTCCGATGCAGTCGATACGGCCGAAAGATACGGAGCATCAGTCCCGGCAATTCCCGCAGTAGACACGTTCAAGGACAATTCTGGAACATCGACAATCACGGCACATCTGGTAAGGAAAAACCTTTCTGCAGTACAGACCCCTCAGGCATTTCTGCTTACTCCCCTGCTTTCATGCCACAGGAAAGCGTCATCGATTGAAAGGGAATTCACGGACGACAGCGAAATCTGGGACTCATTCCCTGAATTTACCGGCGGCCGGAAAGTTCACCTGAGTCGCGGCGAACTCGGAAACAGGAAGATTACATATCGGGAGGACATACCGGAGGTGCCTGCAATGACAAGAATCGGATTCGGAACCGATTTGCATCAGCTTGTGGAAGGAAGGCGACTCATGATTGGAGGAGTGGACATCCCTTCGGAAAAAGGAGAAAAGGGACATTCCGACGGAGACGTACTTCTTCATGCAATCAGCGACTCTCTGCTCGGTGCTTCGGGGCTCGGAGACATCGGTTCGTATTTTCCGCCTGAAGACCCGAAATGGAAGGATGCAGACTCATCCCTCCTGCTGAAAAAAATCTGGTCGGACGTACAGAACGCTGGATGGCAACTCGAAAACATGGATTGCGTCCTTGAATTTGAAAAACCGAAATTCCTACCGTGGCGCAAACAGGTCATAGAGTCCATTGCAGAAATACTCGGCGTTGAAGAAGACAGGATTTTCGTAAAGGCAAAGACAAACGAAAGCCTCGACTCCATAGGACAGGGACTGGCAATAAAGGCCTACTGCGTCTGTCTCCTGAAAAAATGATTTTCCGAAATTTACCGGAATCCCCTGAAACACACGGACGATTTTACAAGCAATGAAAAAACCCCGACGCAAAAGCAATCGGGGTTCTTTCGTCTTTAAGGCACGACCGCAAAGTCAATGCCGCAAGAATTAATCGTCATCTGAAGGCACTTCCAGAATCAACTCGACCATGTCTTCATTGATTGAAAGGTTCTCTGCAATCTCCTCGTTCGTCCATCCCTTTTCCTTGAGTGAACGTACGCGCGCCCTGAGGCTAGGAGTCAGTGAAGCCGTTGATTTTCCGGCCTTGGACTTTGCAGCGGGACTTTCCTTCCTCTTGGACACTCCGCTCTTTCCAAGCACCCTCAGGTCTTCAATCTGGTTTTCAGCCTTTTCCGTAAGGGTCTGGAGCCTTTCCTCAGTTTCGGAAATCGTATCGATCCTGTCGTTCAGGTCGTCGATGCGAGATTCCGTCTCATCGAAAATCTTCTGGAGAGAAGAAAGCTTATCGACTGCATCGTTGATGTTTCCGTTGTTGTCCATAATCTTCTTGATTCCAGACTGGAGGTCCTCCACCTGCTCCGGCATCGTGTTGAGCTGCTTGTTGCACTCAATGAGCCTCTTTTCCAGATCAAGGATGCGGTCGGCGGTATTGTCCACGTTGCTTGCGACCTTTTCAATCACCTCGGACTTGTGTTCAATCCTGTCGTACTGAGCCTGGATTCCACTGATTGAATTCTCAAAGTTGTGGATCATCTGCTGCATGTTTACAAGGCTGTCGCTGCTGGTGTTGAGTTCCGCAAGCCTTTCGTCCATTGAATTGCTGAGCGCCATGATTCTGCTGAACTTCTGGTCCATTGCATCAAGCTGATTCTTCTGGTTCATGTATCCGGACATGCGGGAATCGACTTCGCCTGCAAGTTTCTGAATCTGGTCGAACTGATTCCTAAGGTTGATTACCTTGGCATCGTAAGCCGCAAATCCGTTTATCTTGTCCTTGAGTCCCTCGATTGCAGATTCAAGCTGCTTTCTGAGCGTCTCCGCCTTGTCGAAGAGTCCCGTCTGGGCGGTGAACCTTGAGATTCCCTTGTTGATTTCATCAATCTTAAGCTGGAGGCTGTTGGTGTCGTCGTTGAGCCTGGTTATCATCTTCTGATATGCGGCCCTGTCACCGTCGGCAGTCTCCTGAAGGTCCCTCTTGAGGTTCTTTATCTTCATGTCGGCCTGGCTTGTCGCCTCAGAGAACATGCCCTGAGTACTCTGGAGTACGGAGGTACACCTTTCCTGGAGCTGGTCCATAACCTGCTTTGCCCTCTCCTCGTATTCGCGGAGTGCATCGTCGGCCTTGTCGTTGAGCGTCTGAATGTCCTGCTGAACCTTCAGGCGGGATTCCCTTGTCTTTTCGTCCAGATCGGCAAGTCCCTGCTTCTGTTTCTGAGTGAACATCGCAAGCTGCTCTTCGTACTGGGTGCTTGAATCCTTGTACTGCTGGGTAATCTTCTGTTTCCATGAATTGAAATCCTCGATTGAAGAATCGATGAGGTGGTTTTCCTCTTTCTGCCTCTTTTCGATGGTTTCACGCATTTCCTCAAACTGTGCGTTCATGTTCTTTACGTTTACCTGCATCTGTTCCGCCACACGCCTGTTGTATTCATCGCTCTCCTGCTTCAACAGTGAAGTAGCCTGCTCAGAGGTGTTCTTCAATGCCTCGCGGTACTGCTCGATGAAGTCGTGGAGACGCTGGT
Organism: uncultured Spirochaetaceae bacterium; assembly: GCA_902772605.1. GTDB lineage: Bacteria > Spirochaetota > Spirochaetia > Treponematales > Treponemataceae > Treponema_D. The sequence continues at coordinate 2,210 of CACYBG010000010.1, read as the reverse complement.
TCACGGTGTTTATCTGGTTCTGTATAGTTGACTGTCCGGCCTGGAGGTTAGCCTGGAAGCTGTTTTCCTGGGCGACGGTCTTGCTTTCAATGTCCTCTATGCGGGCCTTGAGCTGATCGGAATACTTCGTTTCCATATCGCGACGGCTCTCTTCATAAGAGTTGCTGAAATTTTCAATCCTCGTATCGAACTTGTTCTTCCAGTCGGAAAGCTGCTGATTGAGTTCAACCTCACGCTGCTTGAGTCCGGCCATGAAGCTGTTTTCAAAATCCTTGAGCTGAGATCCGACGGCTGCGTAAGACTTCTGCTTGAGTTCCTCGACTCCGGCTTCAAGGGCTTCAACCTCTTTCTTAAGGTCGTCGCTGCGTGCCTTCAATGCAGTCTCGAAATCAACGTGATTCTTTGAAACGCTGGTCGTAAATTTCTCCATGTCTCCGAGAATCTTTGCGCGTGACTGTTCCATTATCTTGCGGAGTGCATCCTCAAGCTTTTCGATGTCGCCGCTGGAAGAATTGAGCATGCTGAAGCGGTACTCCATCTCTTCCTTATATTTGTCGAGCTGACGGTCAAGTCCTGCAAGGAACGTTGACTGCTTGGTGTCGTAATCCTGTGCAACCGACTGCATGGCCTTTGAAAGGTTGGCATCGAAAACTGCAAACTGTTCGTTCATCTCCTGCTCGAAGTGAATCAGCCTTTCTGATGCCGCACCGGTTTCCTCATTGACCTTCACTCCGATGGCCCTTGATTCCTCCAACGCAGCCTCGTACTTTGCACGGGTATCTGCAATCGCTTCCTCTACCTCGGCATGGATGTTGCTTGCCTTGGTCTGAACCGCATTCAGTGAGTCGGAAATGTTCTGCTGCATCTGGGATACGTACTGCTGGAGTTCCTGCTTGTAGTTGTCCAGATGGGAAACGCTCATTTCCTTATACCTGTCGTAAGCTGCAGATTCCTTCTGTTCCGCCTTGAGGTAAGCCTCTTCGAAAAGCTGGTCGTACTTTGACTGCATTTCCTGAGCCTTTGAATCAAGGGAGGTCTGAAGTGCATCGAGCCTCTGGGTGTTTTCGGTCGTTTCAGTATCGAGCATGGCAGCCATCTGTCTTGCCTCTGAAAGCGTTGAAGAGACGTTGTTCTTGAATTCCTCTATGCTGCTCCTTGAAATGGATTCAAGCTCCTGAGTCCTCTGCTGTACGAGAGTTTCAAGTGCCGAAACCTTTTCAACCAGATCGGCAGTAATGTTATTTACCTTCGTATTGATTGCTTCGGATACGTCGGCATCAGTCTCTTCGACCGCAGCCTGAAGTTCCGTTGACCTGGTTTCAAGCTCCTGCTTCAATGAATCGGTACGGCCTTCAATTGCATCCTTAAGTTCGGCAACCTGCTGATTGAGGCGGCTGTCGAGAGAATTCGTCCTGTCCTCAAGTGAATTTTCCAATGCACCGGTACGGGACTCGATGGCAGAAGAAAGGGCCGCAATCTTTTCGTCGAATTCCTCTTCGATCGTAGAAGTCCTTGCAGTCACGGAATCGGTAAGGGCGGAAGTCTTGTGACTTACCATGTCGTCAAGCTCGTTCGTCCTTGTGATGATGTCGGACTTGAGTGCCTCGGACTTTGCCTCGAACTTTGAAAGGAGGTCGTCAACCAAAGTCTGAACGGACTGTTCAAGCCCGGAAGTCCTTTCATTGACGGACTGTTCAAGGGTGCTTGCCACGCCGAGTACGGTCTTGTCAAGGTTCTGAGTCCTATCCTTAACGGATGCAATCAATCCTGCTATCTTTTCGTTCAAATCCTTTTCAAGTGCTCCGACGTTCACCTTGATTGCCTTGGTGATTGAAGAGGTCTTATCCTGATACATCTTTGCAAGGCCGGTAATTCTTGCGGAATACGTCTTTTCGATTCCGGCGGTCCTGTCCTTGAGAGACTGCTCGACTTCATTCATCCTGTCGTCAGCATTCTTTTCCATTGATGAAGTCTTGGACTCAATCAGGTTGACAAGTGCATCGGTGCGTGTGACCATTTCGCTTTCAAGGGAACCGGTCCTGTCGGTAACGGATGCAGCAAGTGAACCCGTCCTTTCCTTGACCATTTCCTCAAGCGTGGTGACCATGTTTACTACAGACTGTTCAAGCGATGCAGTCCTTTCGTTTACGGAACCGGTAATGCTTTCGGTGATGTTCCTTACCTGCTCTTCAATTGCAGATGAACGCTCG
>CACYBG010000009.1 GCA_902772605.1 uncultured Spirochaetaceae bacterium | reverse complement strand
GTCCTGTAGATTGTGCCTATGACGTTTTCCGCGTATGCCTGAAATTCCTGAAGCCTCCAGTTGTTGTAGATTACGGCAAAAGAAAACCTCTTAAGCTCCTTGATGAAAGAAAAATATGCGTTGCTGAAAAAGAGTCCCTTTTCCGGGCTGCTCTGTTCGCAAAGGTCCACGACCAGATCGTTTATGAGCGTCGTTGTGTTGACGGCCTTTCCGCTTCTGAATATTCCTGCGCTTGTAACGTGGTTCGAATTCTTCTTTCCGTCGAATCCCAATGTTTCGGCTACTATCTCCCTGAGCTGCTTGGTTGCAGTTTCATCCATGATTCCGTATCGTCCCGCATCTTCAAGGTCCCGCCCCAGAAATGCAATCTTGTCGCTTACCTTTACGACGCATCCTTCCCATGTGTATGGGTCCGTAATTCCCGGTCTCTTTATGTTGTACAGGTTCATCGCTTCGTGACGCGGTTTCAGTCCCTGCTGGTCAATCTCTCCGCAATGGCAGATAAGTCCATCCCTCACGGCATAAGTCAAATCCAGGTTCTTTTCGTTTCCGTCCGGGTCCTGGAGGGTATCGATGTAATCTGCAAAAAAAAGCGAGTTCCGCTCATGCCAGAATTTCTTGGGTGCGTTTTTTCCGTCCTTTTGAACCATAAGGCCGTTCAATATGTCTTCTCCCGTATGTCCGAACGGTGCATGTCCAATGTCGTGACCAAGGGCAATCGCCTCCGTAAGTTCCTGATTCAGTCCCAGATACTTGGCGATGGTCCGACTCACGCTTGCAACGTGACCTACGTGTTCCATCCTGGTGCATACGTGGTCGTTGTGCGGTGCAAAAAACACCTGGGTCTTGTGCTTGAGCCTTCTGTATGATTCGCAGTGCAGGATTCTCGTATAGTCCCTTTCGAATTCCGAGCGGATTCCGTTTCCGCGATGATAGAGAGAGTTTTCCCTCTTGATGCTCTGAAGGAAATTGGGGTTGTTTTCGTCCATTTGGACTTGGGCAAATGAGTCTTTCATGGTTTAATTATAGAAGCGTTTTGGCCGGATGTCCATAAAATTACGGGACTTACGGTTAACGCCGAATAATCCTTTGGCAGGGGGAAGTCGTGGAAAAAAAGGAACTAAGGAAGATGTTTGCATCACGCGTTGCAGGGATGTCTTTTGAAGAAAAAAAGTCCGAATCGGAAAGGATAAGCCGGATGATTTGCGAAAGCGACGGATATGCGTCGTCAGACATCGTGCTTTCCTACATGGCTATGGACAGTGAGCTTGATGTCCGTGAGGTTAACGAATCGGCACTCAGGGACGGAAAGAGCCTTTTCCTTCCAAGAACCGAAAAAAGCGGAAGTGCCATGGACTTTTACTTCATAAGCCCTGACCGGGAAATGGACGTTCAACTTGAAAGGGGGCGATGGGGGATTTTGGAACCGTCCGAAAGCTGTCCGAAACTTGACTGCGGAATGACGGCCGGAAAAAAAATCCTTGCAATCATTCCGGGAGTCGGTTTTTCAGTGGACGGAAAAAGGCTCGGTCACGGAATGGGATTCTACGACATATACATCGAAAAACTCGTGTCGATGGCGAAGGAAAACTCCTCTGAGCTTATCCTCATGGGTGCGGCATTTCCCTGTCAGATTGATTCTGCCGTGGATTCTGTTTCCCTTGCTCATGATGCAGTCATGGATGTGCTTGTGTATTGAAATCGTCATGAAAGGATTTGACATTATCGAAAATATGCAATATATTGCATGTATGGACAGTGTAAAAATGAGTCCGGATATGTTTCCGACTCGGTAAGATGAAGTCAAAGGAGGATGGCGATGAAGGCTTTGGTTATCTACAACAGTAAGACAGGATTTACGAAGCGTTATGCACAGTGGATAGGGGAGGATGCCGGATGCGAATGCGTAGATTTCAAGGAAGGGGCCAAAAGGAATCTTTCCGACTATGATGCGGTGGTTTTCGGCGGATGGTGCATGGCTGGCGGAATAACGAAGGTTTCCTGGCTTAAAAAAAGGATTCCCGAACTTTCTCGTGCAGGGAAAAAAATCATCGTGTTTGCCGTCGGAGCAAGTCCTGCAGACAGTCCTGACATACCGGAAGGCATGAGGAACAATTTTTCGGAAGAGGAATGGAAATCTGTAAAGGTGTTTTACTGTCCCGGCGGATTGGATTACGGCCGCATGAATTTCATGTCCAGAACCCTGATGGGGATGCTTGCAAAATCGCTTTCGAAAAAGAAGGATGCAACTGAAAGCGACAGGAAGAAGGCGGAGATGATTTCAAGGTCCTACGACATTTCCGACAGAAAATACATAGCCCCCATCGTTTCGGAAATCAAGTGACGGGGACTTTTGTTAAAGGTCTTAAAAAAAAGATTCCGGAAACCTCTCTCAGTTCTTTGAATCCACCGACGTAACCGTCAGCAGGGGAGTTTCCGGCAGGTACTTTCTGAATGCGTCAAGGAAATCTTCGCGGACTGCAAGTTCCATCGAAAGGTAGTCTTCCAGATACTGATACGGGACGTTCTTTTCCATGCCCCTCTGAATCAGTTCGACGGTTCCGATGTTGGTCTGCGTCTGCATCATGTTGCGCGATATCCACAGTTTTTTCAGCCGACTGACTGTCGAATCGTCCGACCCTTCAAGTGAGCTCAAAAGTTCACGCCTTGCCTTTTTATAAGCGGTCATGAAATCTGCCGTGTGGAGGATTCCGTTTACCCTTATGCTTCCAAGACGCAGGAAATTCGTTGCCTGCAGTATCGAACAGGTCGTGTTTTCAGGAAGGTATCTCTGAATCCTGTCCCTGAGTTCTTCAAGCAGACAGTTGTAGATGTTGAGTTCCTGACTGTCGTCCGGTGCCGTAAAATAGTACTGGACCGGGTCGTAGAAATCGGATGTAGGGATGAGTATCGGCACTCCCGTTCCTGCCTGCTCCTTCGTAAGGTTGCTTTTGTAAAGGTGGTGTAGCTTGACCCTGCGCGTCGTATTCTTGAAGTCCGGTACGGGGATTGTTGATGAGGTCGATTTCCTTTCCGTCTGTTCCTTGAGGATTCCGAAACTTTGCGATGCAGCCTCCATTGCGCTTTCCAAGTCGATATCTCCGACCATTATGAACGAGTAAAGCGATGCGTCCAGAAATTCGGTGTAAGCCATGGTGATTGTATCTATGTTCGTGTCTGACAGTACCTTGGCCTCCTGGTCGTAGATTTCTGCATAAGGCGTTCCCCTGTAGAGGTACTTTAAGGCATTGTATTCCATCTGCGAGTCCAGAATCATCATCTTGGAATTCCATTGTGCGCTCTGTTCGTTTACCAGCCTGTCTGCATTTGATGCCGATATTTCACCGTAGACCAGCGCATTGAGCATGGCCGTCATGACGTTCCGGAAATCGGTCTTTACGCATTCGACCGTAATGTATGAAACGGTCTGTTCGGTCCTTGCCTTTATGCTCGTTTCCCCTGCAATCTGTCCGCTTGACTTCATGAACGTGAATCCGTCCTGAAGGTTTCTGGCATAGGCGTTTACAAGAACCGTCCTAAGGAGCCTCTGGTTTTCTGGAGATGCGGCTTCCCCTCCCGATATGGCAAGCGATATTGCTACGGTCTGGGTATATGGAGCTTCCTTTACGAGTACGGGTATTCCGTTGTCCAGTATTGCGTCGGAAAACTGTATGCTGTTCTGATAGTAGAAATTTGCCGCCGGAGAAAGTTCATCCTTTTCCTGTCCTGCAAGCTCAATCTTTTCCTTTTTTTCCCTGGATGCCTTTTCCCTTTCAAGGGCTTCGGATACTGCAATCTGGTCGTGATACCATGACCCCTTTTCCCTGGTTACGGCTTCATATCCGTTCCTGTCGAAGGAAGCCTTGTTTGCCCTGTATACGTCGGAGTTTACCAGAACGAATACGTACGGTTCTTCGCTGCGGATTTTTGCACTCAGGCTTTCTGATGTGACTGAATCCACCGATGAGGGCAGGGTAAGGAATTTCTGGTAATAGTTTCCGTCTCTGAGGCTCGTGTCCATGGCCCACCAGTCTGCAATCAGCTGCATCGCTCCGACCGAATTCCCGATTTTTTTCCTGTAGTTTGCGGACGTGGATTTCTGGGCCTGCATGAACAGGTTCATCGGAAGTTCTGCACTCTTTTTCAGGGTCGATACGAAAGCTTCCGCCTGGTCTGCCGGTGTAATCCTTCTGTTGGGCTTCTGTACGCTTCCGTCGCTTACGAATGAATACGGTTCTTCCATGAGTGCCTGGAGCATGAGAGTCGATGAGTTTCCCCTCTGGATGGATGCCGATGCCAGGTATTCCCTTGAGCGTACCGATACTTCCGGATTTTCGAGCATCATTGTCCTGTAGGGTGAAAGGACCGAGTTGAACGACGTGTTGAGTAAATCCGCTTCTGCCGTTGAAAGGGATGTGAAATCGACTGCAATCTGGGTGAGTTCGCTTGAAAAATCTTTATCCACCAGTACGAATTTTTTCTGCTGCCGTTTTCCGTTCCTCATGAATGCATCGGAACTTCTGTCGACGTCGGATTTTCCCGACCATTTTCCGAAATATCTGACTGCCGTTCCGTAAGCCTTTTCCGGCGATATGTTTCCGGTTATGAAGAGTGCGCTGTTGTCCGGCGTGTACCATCTGGATGAAATGTCGTTCAGTATGGTGCGTACTTCCGGGATGCCGTATGATGAAAAAAGGGCCGGATAGATTCCCGACTGCGTTTTCCATGGAGCGTCAGAGTATATCTTCGAGTCTATGGTACCGTTTATGAATCCTGTCAGGTCGTCTGCGTATTCCTTGGATTCCTTCTTTAGTTCCGCATACAGGCTTGATATCGATTTTTCAGGGAACGACGGATTTTGTGCACAGTAGGCCAGGTCCCTTACAAGGTTTTCAAAATCCTCCCTGCTTACGTCTGCCGTGTACGTGGAGCTGTCTGCATTGCATGATGAGGTGAGTGCGACCGATGAAAACATTTCGGTTCCGTCCGGGGTTCTGGTCGTGGAAAACAGCCTTGCATAAAGTGGAAAGAATCCTGCCGTGGACGGTGTTTGGGATGAATATCCGGCCCTGCACAGGAATTCCGTGTGAACCATTGCCGATGTGGTATCTTCTCTGACAAAAACCGTGAATCCGTTGGACATCGTCATGACGTTGACTTTTCCGGTTTCGGTTTCAAGCACGTAATTGGTCTGGGCGTAAACCGAAAAGAATGAAAGAAATATAACCGATAGGACTGTACGCTTGAATGTCTTCATGCCTGAATTGTACCACAAATGATTGGGTTTGAAAAAGGGCGTGGTTAGGGCAAGCTGTGAAAAAAAACAAACCCCGCAGTCGGTAAACTGCGGGGCATGCCAAAAAAGGAGTTTTCTATGAAAGCTGTCGGCAAAACTTGTCGACCGAAACAAAAAAAGGTTCTTGTTCTGTGCTTCTATTAAAATAACTTTTTTGCGGAAAGAAGGTTACAAAAAAAAATTTTTTTTTTGTATTTATCCGCTCGAATAAAAAAGCCCCGGAAAAATTCCGGGACGGTCGCTTTTTGTCGCTATTCGTTCAGCTTGTAGCGTCCTGTGCTTATCGTGTGGCCTTCCGAATAGATGTCGAACCAGATTTCATCCTTTCCGACAGTGTTGAGGGCTTCGTAGAATTCCTGCACGGATGTTACCTTGGTACCGTTTACAGCGGTGATTATGTCTCCGTCATCAAGCCTGAGAACTGCTGCAGGGGTCTTTGCCTGAAGGTTTGAAACCACGACACCCTTGACCTTTGATTCGAGCTTGAGGCTCTTCCTGATTTCGTCGGTGAGAGGGGTGGCTATGAATCCCGGCCAGAGTTTCCTGTTGTCGGATGCGATTTCGTTGTTGCGTTCATCCATGTTCACCTTGATGTCCACGGTGCTTCCTCCGCGCTTTACGGTAACCGTCGCTTCCTTTCCTGCCTGTATGCTTCCGACTTCACGTACCAGCTGGCTTGAATCCTTCATGGCCTTTCCGTTGACCTTGATGATGAAGTCTCCTGCCTGCATTCCTGCCTTCATTGCCGGGCTTCCGATGAACACTTCCGCAACGAGAGCTCCGTTAGTAGATTTTCCGATTCCGAGTTCATCCTTGTAATCCTGGTCTACGTCAAGAAGACTTACTCCGAGCCATCCGTAAGACACCTTTCCGTCGCTTATGAACTGGTCGATTGCAGTCTTGATGTTGTTTATCGGGATTGAGAATCCGAGTCCCTGGCTTCCTCCTGATGATGATGCAATCCATGTGTTGATTCCGACCACTTCACCGTAGATGTTTACCAGAGGACCTCCGGAATTTCCCTGGTTGATTGCTGCGTCCGTCTGTATGAAGTCAGAGATTGAACCTATTCCGCCTCCGTCGCGTCCGGTTGCAGAAACTATTCCCTGGGTTACCGACGCAAAATATCCGAGCGGGCTTCCGAGTGCAAGGACTATGTCTCCCTGCTGGACTTCATCGCTGTCTCCGAGCTTTGCAACGGTGATTTCCTCATTTGTCTTGAATGAAATCAATGCGATGTCTATCCTTTCGTCGGATCCGATCAGCGTACCAGTGAATTCCCTTTCGTCGTTGAGCTTGATCTTTATCGACGTGGCGTTTTCGGTAACGTGGTTGTTGGTGAGTACGTATACGGTGTCGTTGGTCTTCCTTACGATTACGCCGGAACCCAGTGCGGATGATTCGTATTCGCGTTCGTTTTCTTCATCGGGCATTCCGAAGAAAAACGGAAGGTCCTTGAACGGATTGTATGACTGTGATTTCGTCTTGGTCTTTACGTCAACTTCGACGACTGCCGGAAGGACGTTGCTGCTTATTGAACGGAAATTGGACTGCAGTGCCTGGACTACGGAAAGCGAATCGGACGGCAATACGCTTGATCTTTCTGTCGCCTGTGTGTTTGACTGTGCGAAAGCAACGTTTGCAGAACCCCTGTTGAAATTGCATGACAGTGCGAAAATGCCGAATGAGACCGCAGCTACAGCCACGACTCCGGTGATTGTTTTTGTTATCCTTTTCATCTTTGAACCTCCAATGTCTAAGTTGAGTTTGTTCATGTTCTGGTGCCGGAACCTTGTTTGTTCGTTTGTCCGAAAGAGGGACGGCAGATCCGTGCACCATCGAGGGGAAAACGTCAGATAATCGCTTCGTGCATCATCCTTCAGGTTTCCGACAGTTATGAATATAATGAATTTTCTTCGGAATGTGTTACATTTTGCCCTAGAAATTATTGTTATGGGATGGACGTTCGGTAAATCGCAGTAGAAACCGCTAGAGAATCCTGTAGTCGGGACTGTCTTCTCCTGCAAAAACCTTTACCCTGCACGGTTCCATGGTCACTCCGTCGCAGAACCTTGCTATGTCCAGGGCAAACGGTGAAAGCAGGTCGTCCGGATTGTAGGAGGTCTCTATCGTACTTTCCTCTCCTTCGGCTGCAACCCTGCTGAATGCACCGTTCAGGCGGATTATGTCTGACACTGCGTCGAAAAGCATGGACTTGTGTTTTTCCTCAAGCTTTTCCCGTATGAAAGCAAGCTGCATCTTTTCTATTTCTGCGTGTTTTGCGTCTTCCGGTGAAAATCCCGATTTCCTTGAACAGTTGCTGCAGGTCTGCCATTCTGAAAAATCGGCGAAAAATGCGGACGGAGAAATCTTCAGGGCCTTGATTACGGAATTGAACCATGGAACCGCCCGTCCCGATGAATAGAAGGTCTTGCATGCAAATGCGATGTCTGCGGAAAAATCCAGTTCCCTTGTCGAATATGTTCCCGTGGGTCTTGAAACGATGGATGAATCCTCAAGCTGCGGAAAATCGATGTGGTTGGGGTAGAGTGTGGTTGAAAAATCCAGCCTGTCGCGGAAAGCCTTGAACGAGTCGCCCTTCCTGAGTCCGTATTCCAGATCGAATCCGAAAACCAGATCCGCTCCGTTCAATGCATCGGCCTTGTTCGAGTAGATTTTCTTGTCCAGAAGCAGGGAGCCGCCTTTTTCGGTTCCTGTCATCGGTATTTCAATCGAACAGTAGATTTTTTGAAGCTCCCTGATCAGGTTCCTGCTGATTGCACCCGCCTGTATCCTGAGGCTTACGAACAGATCGGGGGAATCCTTCTGTATTGCAACGACGAGGTTTTCCAGAGCCTTCTGGTCTTCCGAAAGCTTTTCATCGTGGATTGAAAGTTCCGTTATGCCCCTGGACGAAAATGTCGCTAGTTCCCTGATTATGGAATCCGTGTCCATGTCGATCTGTTTTGAATCCGATGCCATAAATCCTCCTGCAATGTGTCAATGCCATCAGGCTGTCATGCCGAACTTCGGTCGAACGTGTCCGGCGTGACGCTTATCTGCCGTTTGATGAGGAGCTTACTAGAGCAGAAGGACTCCTGAAGACCTGCACTGTGAAACCATGTCGTCCGGCCAGATGCTTACCTGAACTTCTCCGATGTGGCATTTCCTGAGGAAGTACATGCAGAGCCTTGACTGTCCGATTCCTCCTCCCAGCGTCTGGGTGAGTTCACCGGCGATGAGCTTTTTGTGGAACGGAAGGCTGCTTCTTTCAGGACATCCGCGTTCTGCAAGCTGTTCAACTACGGTCTGAGGTGAAACGCGGATTCCCATGGATGAAAGTTCAAGGGCGCAGTTCAGTACGGGATTCCATACCAGAAGGTCTCCGTTCAGGCCCCTGCGTCCGTCTTCGTTCATAGTAATCCAGTCGTCGTAGTCAGGTGCACGTCCGTCCCAGATGTTTCCGTCCCCCATCTTTCCGCCGATTCCGATTATGAAGACTACGCCGTATTTCCTGCAGGCTTCGGTCTCCCTTTCCTTTGGAGTTTTGTCCGGAAATTCCTTCTGAAGGTCATCGGCATACAGGAAGGTGATGTTTTCAGGCAGAACCGGGGTTATTTCCGGATAGCGGTCGTATACGTAGAATTCGGTCCTCTTGAGCGTGCGGAAAAGCTTTTCAACCACGGACTTGAGGTATGCGACGGTGCGCTGTTTCGGGTCTATGGCCATCTCCCAGTCCCACTGGTCTACGTAAAGAGAGTGGATGTTGTCCAGTTCCTCATCTGCACGGATTGCGTTCATGTCGGTATAGATTCCGAATCCGGGATTCAGCTTAAGTTCGGTTACCTTGAGCCTCTTCCATTTTGCAAGCGAATGTACGATTTCCATGGTCTGTTCGCCCATATCCTTCACCGGAAAGCGTACGGGGCGTTCCACTCCGTTCAGGTCGTCGTTGATTCCCGTGCCTGTCTTTACGAAAAGAGGTGCGGTAACCCTGGTCAGGTTCAGTTCGGTCGAAAGGGAAGTCTGGAAAAAGTTCTTGAGCATTACGATTGCATTTTCGGTTTCCTTTTCGTTCAGTATGCTTTTGTAGTTTGCCGGTATGTTGAGTTTTGACATTTGTTTTCTCCCGTTTTGAATTTTTGGTTTTGGATAAAGTTGCCTCCAAAAAACGAGTCTTTCAGAGGCTGACAGTTCCGTAATCAGGAAAAGGTCCTTATGAATTTCATGAATGCATCCTTTCCCTGCTGCGTGCGCTTGTATACTCCGGAATCTTCCAGGACCCTTACGAATACATTGGCGATTTCTTCCTTGAGTATGGAACCCACGTTTGATGCGGTAATCTTCGGGTGCCTCGGGATGAATTCCTGTACCCACTGACTGTGCTTTCCCAAATCCGGATCGAGTGAAAAATCCCGTCCCTGAACCAGAGCCGTACCCAGATCGGAAATTTCCTTTTTAAGGCGTGCCGGAAGGACTGCAAGACCCATGACCTCAATCAGTCCGATGTTCTCCTTCTTGATGTGGTGGAGTTCTGCATGCGGATGGAATACTCCAAGCGGATGTTCCGGCGTGGTTATGTTGTTGCGCAGGACCAGGTCAATCTCGAAGTTTCCGTTGTGCATCCTTGCAATCGGGGTGATTGTGTTGTGGTCCTCTCCGTTGGACTGTGAATATATGAAGGAAGATTCATCGGTGTATATCTTCCAGTTCCTGAGGATTTTGTCGGCCAGGTCTATCAGCTTTTCGGAGGACGCGGAGTTCAGCCTGATTACGCTCATCGGCCACTTGAGTATGCCGCAGTTTACGTCGTCAAATCCGTGGACCGTAAAATGGGTTTCAATCGGAGCGCGTGCCATGGGGAATTCGTAGCATCCGCCCTGATAGTGGTTGTGTGAAAGTATGGAGCCACCGACAATCGGAAGGTCTGCGTTGCTTCCGATGGTGTAGTGGGGGAAAAGCTTTACGAAATCAAAGAGGTTCATGAAGGTTTCCCTGTTTATCTGCATCGGGGAGTGGGTGCTGCTGAAAACTATGCAGTGCTCGTTGTAGTATCCGTACGGAGAGTACTGAAGCCCCCATTCCTTTCCGCTGAGCCTGAGGGGGATGATCCTGTGGTTCTGTCTTGCCGCGTGGTTGATTCTTCCTGCATATCCGACGTTTTCCTTGCACAGGAGGCATTCTGGATATCCTGATGACGGTGCATTCCTTGCCGCTGCTATGGCCTTCGGGTCCTTTTCGGGCTTTGAGAGGTTGATTGTTATGTCAAGTTCGCCGTATTCCGTGCGTGAGGTCCATTTTACGTCCTTGCAGAGCCTGTATCTGCGGATGTAGTCCGTGTCCTGGCTGAACCTGTAGTACCAGTCCGTAGCCTTTTTCGGTGACTCCCTGTACATGTCCATGAATTTCCTCTGGACTTCCGATGGGCGGGGAACAAGGCATCCCATGATTTTAGTATCGAAAAGGTCCCTGCTTACGATTCCGTCGTTCGGAAAGAGTCCTGCGCTTCCTGCGTAATCAAGGAGTCCTGCAAGTATCTGTTCAAGTTCATCGACCTTGACGTCCGGTACTTCTGCAGCCTGAGCCTGGCTTTCAAATCCGTCGAGCCTGAAAAGCTCAAGAAGCCTGTTTTTTGTATAGATGATGTCATCTTCCTGAATAAGCGATGTTGTGAGTGCATAGCCGACAAGGGCGTTAATGTTTTCGTAAACGGTCATGCAAATCATAATAAATTGAAAGATTTCTTATGTCAATTGTGAAAGGCGTGTTCACTTTCTTGACTAAAATGCATAAATATACATAATTTATCTAGCTGCAGTTTTCCTCTGCATGCGTCAAAGGGGTTTTGTTTTGAAAGAAAGGTTGAACCGTCTCAAGGCGGTCCGCAAGTTGATAAAGAATTACCGGATTGAAAGTCAGGAAGAGCTTTTGGGATACCTTCAGAAAGAGGGGTTTGAGGTCACCCAGGCAACTCTTTCCAGGGACCTGAAGCTTTTGAAGGTCGGAAAGGTCAGCGACGGTCATGCAGGCTACGTCTACACCCTCCCGGATGATGAGGACAGGCGTGAAAGCGAGTTGATTTACGTTCAGGATTTCATGCGCGGATACGTAAGCATAGATTTCAGCGGAAACATAGTGGTCATAAAGACTTTCGGCGGTCATGCGGATGCCGTTTCCAATGCATTGGACGCACTCAACATGGACGAGATACTTGGAACCGTAGCCGGGGACAACTGCATTTTTGCATGTCTTCGCGAAGGGGTTACGGGGCAGCAGTTCATGAAGTCCCTGAAACAGAGGATACCCGACATAGAGGAATGAAATTTTCAGTGCCCGTGCAATCAGGATGCGCTTTCGGTATTCTGAACGCTAAAAAAAATCCGGCCGGGCCTTAAGTTTCCCAAGTCGGATTTCTTTTTCCGTGCGTAATTCTGCTCGGATTCGGGTTGTTGCATTCTGAAAAAAGACTTTGTTAAATCAAAAATTTGTTTTCCAGAATCTTTTTAGGGAAACGCCTGATAATCTGAATGCGGATTATCAAGTGTTAACAATACCCCTAAATCGTCATGGATTCAGTCAATCTGACCGTCAGAACCAAAATGCCTGCCAGAACAGCAATCACTATGCCCGCCTTGATGGCTATGCGGATTGCGGCGTTCTTTTTTTTGCTTCCGACGGATGCATCAGTCAGTACCTGGCTCATGTTTCCCCCTTAAATGATGTGGATTCAAGAAAATTGCGGCAGAAAATCCCGGCAGACTGTTTGATTGGCGTCCTGCCAGAACCTGCTGCTTTTTTCTCCCTGAGTACAAGGGAATCAGCATTCGCCGGTCCCTAAAGTCCAGCCCTCCCATGTCCACAGGTCATTTCCCGTTAAAAATATCGTCACCGAGGAAATCAAATTTTAGAGAAAATGGAAAAAAATACATCTTTGTTAAGCTGATTTTACGCTTTAATTTTTAGGCATATTTAGCTAAAAGGTTGCGGGATGCAAGTGCCGTCAATTTTGCCCGATTCCTTGAATATATGGAAGATTTATTATACATTAGCTGTAGGTTTCGCGAATCTGCTTTCCGGGAGAATCCACATTGATGGCCTTCCGTTTGGACTGATTTTTCGGGAGACCCATAAAAAATTACAGGAGTAGCGCAATGGCAAGAAAACATTATATCGCCGGCAACTGGAAGATGAACACCTCTAAGGCGGAGGCAGTAAAACTGGCCCAGGATTTGGTGGCATCCCTCAAGGGACTTCCTAACAAGTACATGGTTGGAGTTCCTTTCGTTTACCTTGATGCAGTCGCACAGGTCCTCAAGGGAAGCAACATCCTTCTTGGAGCACAGGACATGGCCGCAACTGGAAACGGAGCACATACCGGTGAAGTCAGCGCAGAAATGCTCAAGGACATCGGAGTTCAGTCTGTAATCCTCGGACACTCAGAGCGCCGCCACGAAATCGGTGAAAGCGATGAACTCATCAACAAAAAGGTCCGCCGTGCATTGGAGCAGGGACTTGAAGTCGTTCTCTGCATCGGAGAGCTTCTTTCAGAGCGTGAGGCAGGAAATGCAGAGGCAGTATGCAACTTCCAGCTTGACGCAGACCTTTCAGGCGTTACTGCAGAACAGATGAAGAACGTCGTCATCGCATACGAGCCTGTATGGGCAATCGGAACGGGAAAGACCGCTACACCTGAGGATGCCGAGGCAATCCACAAGTCAGTGCGCGCACACAT
>CACYBG010000008.1 GCA_902772605.1 uncultured Spirochaetaceae bacterium | reverse complement strand
TGGGTCTTAGGACCGCAAATATTCCGACTATTGCGCCTATCAGTATTACAAGGCTTAGAACCAGAAGCCAGATTGGGGTATCGCCTGATATAGCCGCCGATTTGCTTCTGTATTCGGTGAATGCCCTTCCTATCTTCCTTCTGGATTTTCTGGACAGCTTGTGTTCCAATCCGTCCGACGTATCGTATCCTGATTTTTCCGGACTGTCTGAAGATGCATCGGAAGTCTTGTAATGGCATCGCGGGCATCCGTTCTTGAAGTCCGAAACCTGTCCGGTATAGTTGCAGTTTGGGCATCTGACTGCAGAAAAGAATTTTCCGCAGTGTGGACAGAATCTGGCTTTTGAAAGTACTTCCGCACCGCAGTTTTCGCAGAAGTACTTGGCTTTGTTTTTTTCCATAAAATCAGTTCAAGGCTTCAGTTCCAAGGTTGTCTACGCTGTAGTCGTAAATCTGCCAGATTCCATCGCGCTGACGGACGTAATATGTGTAGCGCTTCTTTTCCGTGTATGTCTGATAGTCGAACCATTCAAGGACCTTTACGGTACCCTGTGTCTGAGTGTAGTTCGTGGATTCAATCTGGAATTTCCTTGGAATTGAAACGATGTCCGTATCGATTCTGGACTGCATCAAATCGGCCTTGAACTGTCTGAGCATTTCGGCCCTTTCGTCTGCACTGGCAGTGTTGTATTTCCTGCTGCGTGTAGAATTGTTCTTGAGTATCGATTCAACGTCCATGTAAAGGAAGAATTTGTCCCATGTGCTCTGCTGGCGTGCAATGATTGTCTGTTCAACGACCTTGTCCGGACTGATTTCTTCCGGCTGAAGGACAGATGCAGTTTCGCTTTCGACCGGTATGTATGTTGACGTGGAGGCTGACGGTGTCGGACGTACTTCAAGCGTAAGCCTTCTGGACGTAAGGGCGATGTTCCTGTTCCTGTAGAGTTCAGGATAGAACGTAGCAGTGACGTAATATATCGAAGCTTCCGAAATGTTCAGGTAGTCTTTCAGGTTTTCGACGAACGAGTATTCTTCGCCCGGTTCGAGTGCAATCTCCCTGAAGTATACGGTCTGGCTTGTCGTCCTTTTCCTTATCAGGTAGTCGGTCTGGGAAAGCTGCTTGTTCTTTACGTCAACAGCCTTGAAATCGACGCTGAAAATCCTGTCGTCAGCCAGCTTGAACCTCAATGTATCGGCTCCGGTGTTCCTGATCGTGATGTGCACATATACAGGATTGTCATCGGAATTGCCAGGGTAGTAAAGCGTCCTGTTGTAGAATTTTACGCCTATTTCTGCATTGCGGATGCCTGCGGACGAGGTTGCGGCGTTGTTCTGCGCTGCTGCACTATAGGCAAAAAGCATAAAAAAGGATAGAATTGCAATTATCGTTCGTTTCACGACCAAACTCCCGTCTGTTTTCAGACATTTTAGGACGGCACCGACTTCATTCCGTCTCGGATTGACCTTTGCCGACCGTGATAGACGCTGCTTTTCTTCTGTTCAGGTCGAATGTCCCTTGGGATTCATCCTGCCTGAATCTGGAAAATCAGCATGGAACCCGAGCTTGATTCTTATGGTTTCAATCTGCGGTTCCTTGGATATTTAAACCTATTGTATTATCGGACAGAAATGAAAAATTCATTATCAACAAATTCACTAATTCCAATCATCTCCTCATGGAAGGATTTTTCTGATGAAATTTCCCGGGCGTCGTCGGCTGAAAGCGTTTCGGACGTATTTCCACTTGATGTCCACGGACTGAACGGCTCCCTCAATGCATTCTACATTGCGGAATACATGAGGAAAAGACATTTCGCCCGCATTCATAAAATGCAGTATGAGCAGAAAATGTTACGCCATCAGGAGGATTTTCTGATAATCGTCTCTAGCCAGAAGGATGCGGATGAGTGCGAATCAGACCTTATGACGGTACTGGGCGACGGGGTGGAGGTGCTTAAGCTTCCGTGGTGGGGTACCGTTGCGTACAGGCCTACTTCAAGGGGATCCATACTTTTCGGCATGAGGGCGGGAGTCCTTTCAAAACTTGCCGTAAAGAATCCTGCAGGGGCAAAACCCCGTGTTTTCATAGTTCCTCAAAGGGCGCTCCTGAATCCCGTTCCGCCTGCGTCATATATAAGGAAGCTTTCGTTCGGAGTTTCGGTACATCAGGAAATCAGCCCGGATTCCATAGCCGTAAGGCTTTCTGAAATGGGATACATGAGGGTTCCCAAGGTCGGATTGAAGGGAGAATTTGCCGTCCGAGGCGAAGTCGTTGACATATTCATGCCCGGCGAGAGCTTTCCGTACAGAATCGTGTTTGATTTCGACGAGATATCCTGCATAAAGACCTTTGAAGTTGAAACCCAGAGTACGAAGAATAATGTTGATTCAATCTTAATTTATCCGATGAAGGAAGTCCTATGGACGGAAGAGCTTGCAAAAAAACTTGAGGATGTCCTTGACGGAGAATCTCAGACCGGAATCGTAAACAATTTTGCAGAGTTCGACAGGATGAAGCATAAGACGGTTGCAGAATCGCATGAAGATTCCGATGAAAGCCCTGAAAAACCTTCCTTTACTGATGACGGGGAGGGGGAAATTCAGGTTTCGTCAGCAAGGCTAGCATTCACTCCTGAAGCCCTCAAGGAAAAGGACAGGATAGTCTGTGAACTCATGGTCAACGGCGAGACTGAAGGAGAGGAGCTTTTTTACGGACTCGTCTGGGACAGGTTGTATTCCGTGCTGGATTACATAGACGAAGATACGACCGTCTTCTGCTTCAATTACGAGAAGCTTCTGAATTCGAAGATTGCGCTGGACAAGGAATTTGCCAGTTCATACAGGCTTTCAAGGCAGACGCTTCCGGTACTTCCTCCGTCCGAGACCTTCTTTGATTTTTCAACGCTGGTCGAATCAAGGAAAAGGAACGTAAGGTTTTTACAGAGGACCGACATGGAGTCGATTGAATCCCAGTCGAATCCTTCCGTTTCATGGATTCGTAGCGAGCCTGCCTTAAGTTTCCTAGGAAACATCAGCTATTTTAAGGAAGAGATTTCAATACGCCAGAAAGACGGCTGGTGGATTTACATTTTCGCCGACAATCCGAACCAGGGACTCAGGATCAGGGAGGTCGTAAAGGAATTTTCCGGGGACGCAGGCGATGTGCATCCGGTTCAGACTTTCGATTGTCCGCTGACGGAAGGATTTGCAGTCTCGTCTGAAAAGGTTCTGGTAATCCAGGAAAGCGAAATTTTCGGACGCAGGAAAGCGGCTCCAAAATCAATCAGGACGGCAAAATCAAAGCCTATCGATACTTTCATGGACCTGAATCCCGGGGATCTGGTCGTTCACGTGAACTACGGAATCGGTCTTTTCAAGGGCATAGAGCGCGTAAGGTCGCTGGGCATGGAAAGGGATTTCATAAAGCTTGAATATGCCGACCGGGAATACGTATTGATTCCGATAGAGCAGGTAAACCTTGTGCAGAGGTACATAGGCGGGGATTCGTCCCATACGGCTCTTGACAGGATTGGCTCGAAAAGCTGGAGTGCGAGGAAGGCCAGGGTACAGAAGCAGGTTGAGGAGATTGCCGAAAAACTCATCGACCTTTATTCGAAGCGTCAGGCATCCCGCGGATATGCATTTCCGAAGGATACCGAATGGCAGGCCGCATTTGAAGCCGCATTCCCTTATGAGGATACTCCGGACCAGTATTCAGCAACGCAGGACATAAAGGCCGACATGGAAAAGCCGGTTCCGATGGACAGGCTCGTTTGCGGTGACGTCGGCTATGGAAAGACCGAACTTGCCCTCAGGTCTGCATTCAAGGCCGTCATGGGTGGAAAGCAGGTCGCACTTTTGGCTCCTACGACCATCCTTGCCGAACAGCACTACGAAAATGCCGTCGAAAGGTTCAGGAATTTCCCGGTGCGCATTGCACAGATGTCCAGATTCGTCGAACCAAAGGAAATGAAAAAGATACTGGCTCTGCTTGCGGAAGGAAAGATAGACCTTCTGATTGGAACCCACAGGATAATCCAGAAGGACGTCGTATACAAGGATCTCGGCCTCATGATAATCGATGAGGAACAGCGTTTCGGAGTGAAGGACAAGGAAAAGCTCAAGGTTCTGAAGACGAACGTAGACTGCCTGACCTTGAGTGCAACTCCGATACCCAGGACCCTGCACATGAGCCTTCTGAAAATCAGGGACATGTCGCTTCTTACGACGCCACCTCAGAACAGGCATCCGATTGAAACCGTCATCGACGAGTTTTCCGACGAAAAGATTGCCGCGGCCATACGCCGTGAAGTTGACAGGGGCGGGCAGGTCTTTTACCTCCACAACAGGGTCGAAACCCTTGACGAAGCCTGCAGGCGGATTGAAAGGATAGTCCCCGAAATGCTCGTAGATTCTGCACACGGCCAGATGTCCAGCGACGAGCTTGACGACATATTCAGGCGCTTCAAGAACGGCGGATTCCACGTGCTTGTTGCAACCACCATAATCGAAAACGGAATAGACATTCCGAACGTCAACACGATAATCATAGACCGTGCGGACATGTACGGAGTCAGCCAGCTGTATCAGCTCAGGGGACGGGTCGGTCGAAGCGACAGACAGGCATACGCATATCTTTTCTATCCTGAAAACAAGGAACTTTCCGAAAAGGCCATGAAGAGGCTCCAGGTCATTTCCGATTTTACCGAGCTTGGAAGCGGATTCAAGATTGCGATGAAGGACATGGAAATCCGTGGTGCCGGAAACCTTTTGGGGCGCGATCAGAGCGGTCAGGTCTGCGACGTCGGATTTGAAATGTATCTGACACTGCTGAATTCCGCCATAGAACGGCTGAGTACCACCGACTGGAAGGCTCCGACTGAAGTGCTCCTTGAACTTGAATATTCCGGATTCATTCCCGATTCGTACATCGCCGATGCCCAGACCAAGATGGAAATGTACAAGAAGATTGCAATGGTAAGGACCGACCGTGAACTTGAGGCCGTCCATGAAGAGCTTTTCGACAGGTTCGGTCCTGTTCCTGATGAAGTCAACAGCCTTTTGAACCTTGCAAAGATCCGCATAATCTGCGGCAGGATTGGAATAGTATCGCTGATAGAAAGGAACCATGTTGCGGCCGTAACCTTTGCCGACATTTCCAGCATCAGCATAGACAAGCTCATGGGGCTTCTGAAACTCTATCCGAAGTCCATAAGGCCGAATCCTCAGGATCCTTCACAGCTTCTGATACGCATGGATTCGATAGACCTGAAGACCAAGTGCGAATTCATAAAGGAAAAGCTCGACAGGCTGATTTAGGAACTGATGATTCCTTATTGAACCGCCGGTTAATGCTCACAGGCCGTATGCTTGCTTGATTGCAGGGTATGGCCTGATGTAGACTGATATGTGCATTACTGTGTATAATGTATGTTCTGTCTACTTATTCCTGTGGATACCTTCATGTAAGCGTCAATTTTTAACCTCCTACGCGTCATTTTTCCAGGTTCCCTCTTCATGAAAGGCCGAAATTGAGATATTCCAGGGAAGTA
>CACYBG010000007.1 GCA_902772605.1 uncultured Spirochaetaceae bacterium | reverse complement strand
CGTGCTGCATCTCCCATCACGACAAGTGCATCGGCAGCTTCCTTTCTGAGTGAAAGTCCGTCCTTGTTAACGACGTATGAGCGGCAGTTTTTCAGCGGAACCAAAGTTTTCGGAACGTAATCGCTACCGTCTCCGTCACCTGCATAATGAGTCTTATCAATCAGATAGTAAAGCGAAATGTCATCACGGGAATTGTTCTTTTCATCAAGGAGCACATCCTCCAAATCGGAAAGGAATGAATCGTAATCGACCTTTTCGATGCTGACTTCTCCCTTGAATCTGGACGACATCCTTGAAAGAACATGCTTTAAATCGCTGTGGCGGGAATCTTCCTTTTTAACCGGAGCCTTTGGTGTCTCCTGCGGAACCGTCGAAGCTGCGGAAGACACTGTCATCGAACTCTTCTGATTAACGGCAGTACCGTCGTCAGATTTCCTAGAACATGAAGAAAGGGATAAAATCAACATGGATCCCGTCAATAACGACAGGGCAAAAGTCTTATGAAACATCAGAAACCTCTGTTACTGCATGAATTATGTCGAAACAATCCAAGAAACCGGTCCTTTCCAAAGCGTGCCTTGAAGATTCCGACGGATTCATTATAAACAATTTCGTACTACTTTCAAGCCCATCATTATATCCTGCCAGTATGACTCCTACGCCAGAAGAATCGACGGATACTACCTTCGACATGTCCAGAACCACATTCGAATCAAGTATGTAGCGGTAGACCTTCTCCTGAAAATCACCGAGCGTATAGGCGTTTATGGCTCCGGTCAATTCAAGCAGCATGTAGTTGGGTCCGATTTTTTCATATATTGTAAGCTGGTCCATTGATTTTCCTCCATTGTTTCGTCCGAACCGTTTTCGGCTACTCCATCTGCTTTATGATGAGAACCGTGTAATCATCTTCGAGCGCCTTGGAAGAAAAGCTCAACAGGTTGTCGTAGATGAACTGCCCCATCTTGTCGGCAGGATAAGTTGCATTTTCCATGATTTGGGACTGAACGCGGGTCTTACCGTAACTTTCGCCACGAAGCGACTTTGATTCAATCAGTCCGTCGGTACATGCAAGGATTATGTCGCCTGCACTCATCTTGACTTTCTTTACGCGGATGAGATTGCTGATATCCTTTGCAAATCCGAGCACATGGCCTTCACCCTGAATTTCAATCACGTTGTTATAGAGGTGATTGTACATGAAAAGCGCAGGTGCACCGCAGTTTATGTAGTAAAGGGTGTCCGTAGAGAAATCGATGATTCCGAACATTCCCGAGAAGAACGTTCCCTTTGGAAGTCCCGTGCGGATGAATGAATTCGTCTTTTCAACCAGAAGCTTGAAGTCCTTGGTTTCTGCAAGGTTCGTGCGGATTACGGATTTCAGAATCACCATGCTCATGGATGCCGCTATACCCTTACCGCTCAAGGCTCCGATTACGAACATGTGCCTCGTTTCGTTCAGTCGTATCATGTCGATGAATTCACCGCCGATGTTGTGTGCCGGAACCATCCTGTAACCGCAGTCCAATTTCGGATTGGAGATGTAGTCCATGTTTTCCTGGATGGAAGTGATTATCTGGCTTGACATGCGGATTTCACGGTTGACCGTTCCGACGACGGATTCGTTCATCATGTTCTTCATGTAGAATCCGACTACGAAGAACGTTGAATAGAGCTTTGAGAAAACCTTATAGTCATAGCTGTTGTAGACGTCGCCGCTGACTTTTTGACCAAGGAAGAGCACACCGACTATCCTTCGGCCTTCATTCAAAAGTATGAATGCATCGGACTTGGTGGCTTCCATCATCTCCAGAAGCGGTTCCTTTACATCCTTGACCTGATAGTCCTTTTCGATGAATGACTTGAACACGATGGAATGCTTTATGTTCAGGAGAACGTCAAATCCCTTCTGATCTATCGGTACGGTGATTTTTTCCTCACCGTCGTCATCGTTTATGGTTTCAAGGAATCCGGTACCGGCATCAATCGCCATTCTGATCGTTGAGGTTCCGACGTACTTCCTGAATGCCGACTTGATTTCGCTTTCGATATCCTTTGACTGTTCGTCGAAATTTATGGATGTAATCGCAGACTCGAATCTCTTTTCATATTTACCGTCGCGCATCAAATCAGTCTTGGACAGCCTGTTCGAAATGAAAAACCACAGTCCATAGATGGCGGCGCAGGCTATGGTGCATGCAACATAGAAGACGGTTCCCCTGTCGTTCGTACTCCGGTAAATTATCAGGAATGACAATCCGACCAGACATGCAGGAACTATATAAAGGAATACAACCCTGAGGATGGTCCTCTTTATGAGGGTCTTTCCCCAGATGCTATCGTTTGAAGCCGCATATACGAAAGCCAAAAGCTCGGGAGTAAGCGAAAGGATGATAAGACTGCTGAATCCGGTCTGATATGAAGCACCTATCCTTATCAGCACGAACGTTATCCAGGTGGCGACAAATCCAAGTCCGATGGCAATCATCCCCTGCTTCATGAGCTTGTTCCTTGAATGTTCCGCCCTGATGAGTCCCATGAGGAGCGACGTGAACTGTACGAGTCCGATGTAGAAAACAAGGTATGCGTCAATCCAGGTAACGTCGCGTATCGGTCCATCGATGTAGGTGATGACGCTCGAGATGACATGAAGATAACCGTTGACTCCGTTTTCAACTCCGGTTACAGCCTTTCCCGACATGAAGATGACGCCGAATGCAACGACGTTCAAAATCCACTGTACGACGGTCAGGAAACGGTGGGGCTTATTCGACTTGTATGCTATTATGGCCTTGCAGAAACCGGTACAGAACCATGCAATCAGCACGAAGGTGACCCTACCGACAAGCAGGCACAGGAATCTTGGCGCAAAATAGCACAGGAGCATGGATGCACCCATCAGTATGAAAACGCATGACAGCATCAGGATATGGTTCGTAATCGAAGTGTATTCCTTCTGTCCGCTGGCAACATGGTCAGAGGTAAATGCAAAGGCCATGAGACCCGCACCGACGATAAAGTTTATAATCATGAAAACCATTTTATCCCTCCACCTTTGCAACCATCATGGTCACGTCGTCACGCAGTTTTTTATCGCCGTTGTACGAGAACACCAGGCCTACGACATCATTGATGAACTCTGCAGGACTTTTGACCGCACTGTGCTTGATAGTGTCTTCATAAAGCTGGGTATCGCCGAGCTCGACTCCGTTTTCATCCATGACTTCCGAAACGCCGTCCGTAGCCATAAGGATTACGTCACCGCGGAAAAGCCTCTGTTCAGAGACCTCCACATCGTCAATGTCGATGATTCCGACGACCGAACAGTTTGAAGTGAGCGGCTTGATTTTATATCCGTCAGGAGACTTTGAAATTATAAGCGGATCCGACATGGAAGCATTCACGTAACGGATCGTCATCTTTGACGTATCGACCACTCCAATGAAAACGACCGTATATTTGTCCTGAAGCTTCATGCCCTTGATGGCCTTGTCAACCGCACGTATCATGTTGGGGAGGTCTTCCTTGTTGTCAAGAATCTTTACGGTGTTCATAACGAGACCCATGACCAATGAAGCTGCAAGTCCCTTTCCTGAAACGTCACCGAGCATGAGGAGCGTCTTGGTCCTGCTGATTGGAAGCACAGTATAATAGTCGCCGGAAACGTTTACCAAGGGTCGGTAATACGCCGCAACGGAAAGCTTTTCGATTTCAGGCATTACTGGCGGGAGGAAGGAACGCTGAGTCTCTGCCAGCTGATTCCATTCGGACGAAAGTTCTGAAATTTCGGAAAGTCCGTCAATCGTCTTGGCCCTGCGGAAAAACCTCGTGAATTCCCTGTAAAAAAGGTCGAACACTTCTTCATAGAAGAGCCTGGTATATCGGCAGAAAATGAAAAGCTGGCACTGATTGTACGTGATGAAGAATCCCCTTGCGACTTTCGGTTGGGAAACGATGCCGTAGTCGTCTCCGATGAAATAATATCCCTCGCGCCATGAATTGCGGAAATTCCTGTCGAGCGTACTGATTACGTCAGGGTTGCATGTGATTCTGTTCGGACTGTTGTAAAGAACGTAATCCTTTTCCCTATCTACGAAAAGAACGGAACAGTCGCCCTTTTCCTCAAGGATTTCGCCTATGTCCTCATAAAAATCATCGAGAGAGCTGCATGTCCTAAGGCTTTCGATGAAATCGTGAAGCACAGCATTTTCCTTTTTCCTGAAGATTCTGTTTCTGCCGCGCTTGTAGATTACCGTCCTAAGCCTGAAAAATATCAGTGAAAGCACTACTGCCAGAACCGAAACCACCGCCCAAACGAACAGTGCACCGTATTTTTTCATGGTGATTGATTCCGGGATTATATTGGTGGCAATCAGTACGATTGCAGCGACCAAAATCACATTGGAAGCTATAATCAGCAAATAGCGCTTCGTCTTAAACATACGCGACCCTCTTAAAATATTTTTCATGCACATGGAAACACGGAGCACCGGAACCCTTCAGCGGACACTGCATCTGGATTTCGGAATTTCCGGAAGAACTGCCGTCCTGAACTTCCATAGCGTTTCCCAAAGTTTTTAGGGCCCCCTCATTCCCCGTAAAAAACTGCGGCTTTATGTACGTCCGGGATTTTTCAAAATCGGAAGGATTAAGAAAATTCCCTTACAATATTATACAACAGTATCGGCAAATTTAAAGAAAAAAAAAGGACATTGCGCCAAGTTCGTGCCGACTACCCTTCAAAAAAGATTGGAAAACGAAGAAAAACGCATTTTAGGGCCGAAATCGACACGAATTTCATATTTAAATAATCTTAATAATATCTTCTAACATAAAAAAAAGATGCGTCCGGCAATTTTCATGACTCAGACGCACCTTTCCGTTAAAAAAACATCCATTACGACAGAAAGCATTGCAATCTGCCGCACAAATTACCTTGATAGTGATGAAAGAGGTACCAGATCAGGTGACGTGGTAGCCTTTTCCAATGCCGCATATACCTGCATGGCCTTCTGCTGTTCACGGGTGATTTT
>CACYBG010000006.1 GCA_902772605.1 uncultured Spirochaetaceae bacterium | reverse complement strand
CATGCGGTTTGCCTTTTCATCAAAAACGTGCCATGTTATTTCGCGGCGGTACGGCTGGTCGTTGGTGGACTGAATCAGCGAGTATTCTTTCCATGTGACTCGACGGTTATCTATCTGTTCCGGGTTTAATTCAACGAGTGCGACTTCATTTCCATACAACTTTGAGTTGCGTTCAAGGTAATCGGTGACGGGCATTAAGCTTCCTCCAAATTTGCTCCACGCGTATAGGTGGATGTGAATAAATAGTATATCACTAAAATTCGGATTCGGGTAGAAAATTTTTTGTCGGGGAGAAGGGGACTTTGTGATGTTTGATGGATGATGTTTACGGTTTGGTTGAGATTCGGAAGCGAAGACCGTCTAAAAATAAAATCATGTAGCGTTATCCCTTAAAGCTTTTGGGGCAAAAAAATCGGCATGACGTATTTTTTTTAGACAGTCTTGCGGGTTGGAACAGAATGAGGGGCTTTTTACTCTGCGTGACCCCTGAGGTAAATCCACCAGTATCCGAATCCTGTTACTGCGGCTCCACCGAATATGTTTCCGAGCGTTACAGGAAGCATGTTCTTAACGAGTGCATCCACGACAGTAATTCCAATGTCGGTTCCGGTTTTCATCGAGACGAAAAATCCTGCCGGGAGGAAGTACATGTTGGCGACGCAGTGTTCAAATCCACAGAGGATGAAAAGTGCAATCGGAAGATAGAGTGCTGCAATCTTTCCGGCTACATCAGTGGCTGCCATGGCAACCCAAACGGCCATACAGACCATGAAGTTGCAGAGTACGCCCCTTGTAAATGCGTCGAAAAATCCGAGAGTGGACTTTGAAACCGCCGTGTTTATGAATGTGTTTGCGAGTGCACCGTTGTAAAGCGCATGGTCACCGGTTGCAAAGAAGTTTGCTGCTATCCAGGCGATTATCACTCCTCCGACAAGGTTTCCAAGGTAAACGATAAGCCAGTTCAAGAGGACTTTTCCGATTTTCGCCCTTTTCTGCAGTACCGGCAAAATCATGATGCTGTTTCCCGTAAAGAGTTCTGCGCCCCCAATCAATACCATCATCAGTCCGATTGGGAATACGAGGGCGCTGATTATCCTTGCAACTGCCGGTATCGGAACTCCGTGTGACGCTACGGTGCTGGCAAATCCTCCGAGAGCAATGAACATGCCTGCAAAAATTGCAAGGGCAAACATTTTGCCTAACGGCAGCTTTGATTTCTGGACGCCTGAGTCAACGTAGAGACGGGCGATTTCTGCTGGTGAATTCATACGACTTTTCTCCTATCGGCACAGCTGTGTTCAGAAGCTGCACTATTTGTTTTCTTCTGCATCAACTTTGTTGTGCTGTTCTTCAAGCATGTCCATGATATGGTCAATCATTTTCTGCTTAGGATCGTCTACATCATCTGGAAGTGATTCCATGAAGCTCTTTCTGAACGGCTTGCACTGAATGACCGGACTTGCAGTGAAAACCTGTTTTGTCGGTTCAATGAAGTCGTTCAGCATATCCTCGTCCTGCAGCTTAAGGATGTGTCCGTTAATGCTGACGAGAATCACTATATCAAACAGTCTAAGATAACTGTCGATTTCCCTCAAGCCCTTTTTCGTGTCTGGGTATCCCGGTCTGTAGCGTGTTCCCGACGGGAAAACAAGGATGACTTCTCCGCGCCTTTTGCAGTCATCCATTGCATGCATTGCTGCCAGGTTGATTTTCCTTGCCCTCTGTTCTTCTGCCTGTGCTTCTTCGGCTGATGAATCCTGCTCTTTTTTGTCCAGACTTCTGGTCGGGTAGATTACGACCCTTGTGAAACTTTCCGCAAACGCCTTGACGATTGGATTTGCTTCGTTCAGCTTCATGCCGGCTATTGCAACGATTTTCTTTGAGAGTTCCGCAAGCTTTGGAGTTCCGAAATGTTCCAGCATGTAGCAGAATGACGGAAGGTCCGTGTTTGAATAGTGCTCCATCAGGATGAGACCGTGTTTTCCATTTTGAACCTGATTGTAAAAATCCTCGAAATTTTCAATTCCGCCAAGGTGACTGTCGGGAGTCGTGTTTTCGGCAACGACCTTGTCCATGATTTTTCTTGTAACGGGATTTTCAACCTGATAGACGTTTGTTTCATCGATTACAGAAGATGCTGTTGAAACTTTTGCCAAGTCAGCAAAGATGTCGCGATATTTTTCCCTGAGGGTAATTTTTTCCATACAATATCTCCAAAATTACAAAAATCTCCAGAAAGCAGCAAGACTGGATTGCAGAATGAATCCAATCGTTGCTTCCGTATTTTGGTAAAGCCTCCAAAAACTGAATCTTTCAGGGGGTCCTTACATTTTAAAACCGTTTAGTTTTAGTGTCAAATGTATTTTTAAATGTTTGCTTAAAGGGTTGGTTTAGTCAGAGTCGTCGGAATCGTCGGAATTTCCCATGTCTTCGTCGGCTCCATCAAGGTCTTCGGATGCGGAAATGCCGTTTTCGATGTCCCTTGCCCACTGTTCGTCTTCCACTGCCAAAGTAGGTTTCGGAAGATTCGTCTTCGGTTTTTCCTGCTCCTGATAATGGGCGTTTTTCTTTCCGCTCGGCAGGAATCTTCCAAGTGCCTTTGGATCAAGCTTTGATGCAAGATCGTACTTGTCTATGACCCATGAACCGACTTTCGAGAAAAGAATCATTCCCGTGATTAGTCCGACGACGAAACATATCATCCAGCTGATTGCAAGTCCGGTTCCAGGCTTGGTATTTCCCAAAACCTTGAAATAGAACGCAGACACGCCGAAAAGCAGGATTGCAATTATTATGGCCGTCATCAATATGTTTACCAGGGAAGATATGATTGTAAATACAACTGTATAGGTCTTTTTGTTCATTTATGTCTCCGTTTGCTGATTTCTGTGCAGAATCACTCGTCGGAACTTTTCTTTTCCTTCTTTTTGTTCTTTACGCCGACGATTATGAAGGCAACCACAAAGAGTATTCCGCATACGACAACCGCAGAGTCTGCAACGTTGAAGGTCGGCCATCTTTTTGACTTGAAATAGATGGGGAAATATACGTCGATGAAATCAACGACTCCTTCCGGCCTGAAAAATCTGTCTATCAGGTTTCCTAGACCGCCGCCAACGATTCCGCAGATTGACCATCTCTGGAGCTGTGTGAAATCCTTGTTCCTGAAGTAGATTACGAAAACCACTCCGATTACAATCAACGGGAGGATTGAAAAAAGAATCATGCGGATGTTGTCCGGCAGAGATGCACCCATGCTGAATGCAACCGCCGGATTCCTTACGTGTATGAGCCTTAAAAAGCTTCCGAATACTTCGATTACGGAATTTTCGCTGTCCTGACCGAAAAACGGAGCGATGTCGCTGCGCGGTATGAATTTTACGACCAAAGATTTCGTGACCTGATCCAGAATTATTACTGCAACCGTCAAAATCAATGGGAGCAGCTTTTTTAGCAGGGGTTTTCCGTTAGAATTTATAGATTTGTTTTCCATAATACAGAGTATACTAAAGTCCTGTTGGAAAGTCTATAAAGAGTGTTTCAAGGCCTTTTTCCCTTGCCAGTTTTTCAGCGACAAGCCTTACGCCCACGGTTTCGGTCTGGTAGTGTCCGCCTGCAATGACGTTGAGCCCCAGTTCCTTGATTGTGTGGTAATCCTGATGGATGATTTCGCCCGTTATATAGGCATCGACACCCGCCGCCGCAGCCTGGTCTGCATCTTCACCTGCACCTCCGGAGATTATTGCGACCGTCTTTATCTTTTCGGGACCGAATTCCAGTACGTGAAGTGGAGTTTCGCCTTCCGGAAAAAGTTTCAGGCATACCTCGTAGATTGGCAGCGGCTCATCGAATTCACCCCTCGCACCGATTCTCATTCCGTGCCAGTATCCGAACGGTTGAACGTTCTTCAGACCCATACGGCGTGCAATTCCATAGTTGTTGCCGACTTCCTCGTTTGCGTCCAACGGAATGTGGGCGGCGTACAGAGCAAGGTCGTTTTTCATGAATGCCGAAACCCTTTTGTACATTGGCCCGGTCATGGTTTCGCAGTGACCCCAGAAAAGTCCGTGGTGGGTGAAAAGGATTTGAGCCCCTGCTTCTGCCGCTTTTTCTGCCGTGTATTCGCATGCGTCGGTTGCAAAAGCCACCTTTGTAATCTGCTTTGAATCAGGTGCCGAATTCTGAATCTGCACGCCGTTGAGTGAAACGTCGTTCTTAAAATCCTCAAGGTGAAGGAACGAATTGAAATATTCGGAAAGTTCGTTCAGTGTCATTTTATCCTCCGTAAAATCTGTGGAATTCATTGTTTGAACCCGAGAATCGGTTATTCCGGCTTGGATTCTTCAGCAGGCGTTTCGACCGGTTTTTCTTCTGTTTCAGCCGTTTTTTCTTCTGTTTCCTGTTTGGTCGGATTCAGATATTCGTTGATTGATTTTTCCAGTATTCCCGCAACGTGACTGGACATGTAAAAGCTTCCGTCCCTTTTGAGTCCAAGGTAGTTTGCCAGGAACGGGTCTGTGGATTCAATCGGTCCGTATGTCGGAGTCGAGTATGATGAGATTGATGAAATGTCGAAACATTCCCTGACACGGTTCTTTTCCGCCATCTTGATTGCCGTGTACGAAGCCTGCGATTCACCGTCGCCGACTACGAAAACCCTATCGCTCTTTGACGGAGAAACGACCTTTATGAGTGCAAGGACTTCCTTTACGAAGTTTTCAGACTTGTTTTTGGTAGCCTCTTCAAACGCCTTTTTGTTTTTTTCCTTGCAGAAAAGCATTGCGAATCGTCTGAACGGCTTGAAATCCCAGATGTTTCCGAACCACTTTATGTCGTCGGTGTAAAAATCAGCGGAGTAGATGGTGTATCCGTCGCGGGCCAGCTTTACGAAAAACGGTTCGTACAAATCGGTGGAAGAAAGTTCTCCGGGGACGAAAATCAGTACGCGGCTTTCCTTGAACGGATTGTAGCTTCTGTCGCTTGATGTGTACTTCTTGACGAAAAGGGTCCTTGGGCTTGAAGGGGTCGTGTATTCTCCGAATCCGCTTTCCAGATTTCCGGCATAGGTTTCAGTGGTGATTGTGACCCCGTATTTTTTCGTGTCGATTTTTCCCGGCCTTAAAAGGATGATGAACACGATGAGGACGATTGCCAGAATCAGATGTATAATGGAAGAAAGCGAAAAAAGCGCTCCGTAATGGTCTATGACGAGTTTATGCCTCAGTCTGGACAGTGCATTTGAATTCCAGAGCATGACCAAAAGTGCAAGAATCACAATCAGTATGCGGAAAACGGAAAGACCGAACGCCAAAAGGTTGAAAATCGAAAATAAAAAGGCGACCAGAGGAACAGCTGCCAGATAATCAAGACGGGCTGCCTGCATGAAAAAAATCCTGGCGCAGGACAATGCTATAAGCCCCAGGAGGAAAATCTCCGTTAAAACTTCGTAACTCATAAGGCGATTGTATATTAAAAATAGTCCTTGTGCAAACGAGAGCTTCCAAAATGCCGGAAAAATTGTTTTTCTAGGTTGATGGGCCTGAAAAATACCCAGATGTTATTGTTTAATGGTTCCAAAATCTCTGTAATCTGCATATTCTCAAATTTTCTGCTCAGTAATCAATATACTACTCGACTAAATGGGCTGTCATATGGTATAGTAGATGAAAATATCTGTCGAATTATTGAGGAAATCTTGAAAATACAAAAAAAGGTCTTCGATGTTTGGCGGTTGATGTTGTGGCAAAAAAGGTTGCCATGAGGATTTTTACATTCCCTGATTTTCGAAATGACTTTGAAAAAGGTGTTGTTTTAGATAAACGTTTTTAAGGAGTTGGTTATGTCATTAAAAAAAACTTATTCAAAGAAGGAGCCTACAAAGTGCAAGGTGACCTTTACCGTTGAGGCGGAAGCTGCTCAGGATGCAGAAACAATAACCATTGCCGGTGATTTCAACAGTTGGAGCAGCACGGCAAACAAGCTTAAGAAGGGTAAGGACGGATCCTTCTCGATTTCACTTCAGCTGGATGTCGGTAGGGAATATCAGTTCCGCTATCTTATCGACGGAAAGAGGTGGGAAAACGACTGGAGCGCAGACAAATACATTCCGGCTCCATTCTCACACACGGACAATTCCGTAGTCAGCTGCATTCCTGAGTAAGGTAATCGACTGTCAAACTGCGATTTTCAATTCCAATCGGCATTTCGGGTTTTCAGTTTCGGTTTTTTGTGTGTATTGATGGCGAAACTGGGAGTCCGTCTGCGCCTATCGTATTATTTTGCCCCGGCTTTTTTACAGTCGGGGTATCTTTTTCCTAAAATGCTTCCATAAATTACTCTCGATGTCCGGCCTTTGAACATGTGGTCTTTAAACAAATTCGTTTTTTGCCGATATTTAGTGTTATAGGAGACTCTAAAACTTAATTTTTTTGGAGATTGCCAGTATAATATCGTCTGGAAGGGACTCTGTGGCGAATCCGTAACATTCGGTTTTCGTTATTTCGGACCATGCGTGCGTGGAAAAGGGCGTCTCTAAATTACGACAGTCGGAGTTCATGGGTAGCAAATGAAACAGGAAGCGTCTATAAAAACATCGCTCAGGATTCTATTACTTTACGTCCTGGTGCTGGTATTGGGTACCGTGGTATGTGCTGCAATATACACCGTGTATTCGTTGTGCAAGAATATGATTGCCGGTGGCGGTCTGCATGTCTTCAACCTCAGCTATTTTTTGGCCGGCGTGAACATGTTTGCTCCCCTGGTTGTCGTTGCAAGCGGCATCATAATGATTATGTACATCATCCGGTATTCAATCCGCAACATTCTTCCGTTTGGCGTTTTCATAATTGCCTATGTTGCGGTTTGGGTTTTCCTGCTGCCCCTTAATTACTCCGTGGTTGCAAACATTACAAAGACCAATCCTCCCGCCGATGCCGACAAAACCCTGTCCAGCGACTATTTCCGAACGGGGACCGATGGCGATGTCTTCTATTATTCTTCCATTGAGAACGAAAACGTTGCGGACGGAATTTGCATAGATAAGACCGAGGGCGTGACCTATACTTTCAGCGGAGTTACCATTCCAAGAAACGAAGGATTCTCCGACAGCTTGATTCATAAATCAATAGGAATGCCGACTTTAATCGACGGTTCGCTTTCCTGGGTAAAAATGTTCTTCAACATCTCCAGACAGGCTTGGAAATCAGGATTTTTGGCTTGGCTCTGCTTTGCTTCAATCGGTCTTGCACTTGCTTCGGTTGCCGGATTGACTTTCGTATCCAGGTGGAGGCTCGTAAACGTCCTTTCGTCATGCATAGTTACGGTCGGAATAGTGTTTTTGAACATACTGGCCTATACGAAATCATTTATGGACCCGGCGAAAGCTTTCCTTGAGGGTGCCATGGCGAACGTCCCGATAAAAAATCCTTTGATTGTCCTGATGAACGTGCTGATATTCGTGATTTTCTCTCTCCTTGGATTCATCGTCCGTCAAAAGCGCAGGAAGGAAGAAAGACTCAGTAACGAAGATCCGTATGGAAAGGAGTTCGCATGAAAAAGACGCTGCCTACAATAATAGTTTACACTGCCTTGATGTTCATCATCTGCATAGTCGTAACCTTCTGCTACAGGGCGGTTCCTGAACTTAATCCGGGTGATGCAGACCGATACAGGTTTGTCCGCGGTCTCCTTTGGTTCGTAAGGTTTTTGCCAGCCGTGCTTGTCAGCGGATATGCGGTCGGATGTTCGATTGCCTGGAAAAATGAATCGGTCGGTTCAAAAAAGCGTTTCTCGGAAGGAATGTTCACACGTTTCGGCGGAGTGATTGTAATTGCGCTGATAATAACCCTGGTTCTGTCTCTGAATCATGAAGTTTTCCTGCCGAGCGTAGAACTCAGGTTCGAATCGCTGGAAAATGGACCTGCTGAACTTTCTGCTGCAAAAAATCTGGCCAAGGAACTTTTGAATTCCAAGAACCCCGAATATTCGTATCCATGTGCCGTGAGGGCGTACAGAATCTGTCCTGAAGACCCCGAAACACAGGAACTTATGAAGGAAGCCAAGGACGCTCTTGATTTGGCATATGACCGTTCCCTTTACGACACCGACAGGAAAACTGCCGTCAACATAAAGGAAGCCATGCCGCTCCACACCGAGGACAACAATCATACCGCCGTTGAAATGCTCGAAAAGTCAAAGCTTGCGGCCGAAGAGAAAAACTGGTATCTGGCTCATTATTGGGCGAACCTTGCAATCAAGGCATCCAGCGGAGTCGATTCAATCC
This sequence comes from uncultured Spirochaetaceae bacterium, assembly GCA_902772605.1. Taxonomy (GTDB): domain Bacteria; phylum Spirochaetota; class Spirochaetia; order Treponematales; family Treponemataceae; genus Treponema_D. The sequence continues at coordinate 1,195 of CACYBG010000006.1, read as the reverse complement.
TTCAGGATGCAAAGGTCGCTTCTGCAAACGCTTGGGAACAGTTGAAGAATCCGGGCGAATTTAATAACGACGAAAAATATCAGTTCTACAATCGAAAGATGACTGCCTACAATGCTCTTCAGGCTGGAACTCCGAGCGACAATCTGAAGGCGTATTACATATTGAAGGAACTCAGTGAAAACGGTCACGACGAAGATCCGGACGTAATCAGATTTTTGTCTCTGGCGCAGGAAGCCGTTGAAAATGAATATTTCTTCATCGATGAAACCGACAGCATAGAAAAACTCAAGAATTCCGGTGACATCTATTTTGCGCTTTATGATTCTGCATCCGGAACCAAAAACGTCTATTACATCAGGGGTGTCATGGATTCTGTTGATGGAGGAAAAGCCGTCCGTTATCTTGAGGGACTGACTGTTGCGACTTTCTCAAAGTCCGGTAAATTCATCCGTTCGATGTATGCACCGATTGCAAAGGTCATTTCACAGACCGTTACTGCGTTTGATGACGAAACCCTTTCGATTCGCGGAATTTCTTCAAGCTGGAAAAACGTTCCGTTCATAATGCTTCAGGCCGTTGACAGGACTTCATCAGGAATCGTAACAAAGCCTTCATATTCGTATACGATGACGAACCTTCCGAAAAAGATTTTGGAAAGGGAAGGGATGAGCGCATCCAGAGTTTATGTCGAGCCGCAGGAAAATGATGCAGGAATCGATATGGAAGACCCGTATGGAACACTCCGCTCGAACGTCATTGCAAGGATTCCGGAGTCACGCACGATGATTCTTTCGATGCCGTATGACGATTTCATTGCAGTCAACAAGGCAACCAACGGTCCCGAGCAGATGGATTTGATAACTCTTTCACAGTTCTTGAAAAAGGCTTCTTCCTATGGATTCTCTCGCGAAGTATTCTACAAGGATTTCCTGGGCAGGACTCTTTTCCCGCTGTATCTTCTTTCCATTATGATTCTGTGTGCAACCGTCGGATGGAACTATAGGATTGAGGGCGGCGACAGCGTTCAGTTCAAGTTCAGGTGGATTTTCCTGGTTCCGATTTCGGGAGTGCTCTGTTATGGAATACTTGAATTCTGCAATTACGTTTACAGCATGCTGAACTATGTAATTTCCGGGGCATGTGGGGCTGCGGCTTTCCCTGTGTCCATCGGAATTTACGTTGCGCTTTTGGTCAT
>CACYBG010000005.1 GCA_902772605.1 uncultured Spirochaetaceae bacterium | reverse complement strand
TCGACAAGCACTCCAAGAACCCTTGCAAGATGTGCATATATCGGCATGACCTGAGGATTTTCAGATCTATAGCAAATACGACCGTTTTCCACGGATGCACGACGGATAAGCAGTCGGCCTTCGTATTCAAGCACTGCTATCTGACCTTCGGAACAGCTTTCCTTCTTTTCGGCAACGGCGACATCACCCTGAAATATTCCTGCACCATACATGGAATCGTCCGGAACATGAATCGCAAAATAGGTCTTTCCCGCTTCGATGTAGGATGCGGAACGAAAAACCATGCCTGAAACGTTTGAAGGATCCAATATGTCCTGCACAGCCCCGGAAACAAGGATGGGAACCTTAACGAAAGACGGAGCCTTATCCTTGCCCCTCTGGTCGATAAGAACCCTCATTGAACGGGAACGGTGCCTGGTTATGGAAAGGAAGCCTTTTTTCTGCAGTGCGGCAATGTGATCCTGAACGGCCCTGATGGAGATGTTGAAATGGTCGCAGATTTCCCTTACCGTCGGTGCATATGCATTGTCATCGGTAAACTGAGCGATAAAGTCCAAAATCTCCTTCTGACGCTCGGTCAAATCTTTCATGGGCTATTCCTCTTCAAATTTCGATTCAAACAGCTCCAAAACGGCTTCCGCAGCCTCGGTCTCATCATCACCTTCAACACGAAGAGTCAAAGTGGTATTGTAGGCAGCGGCCAATGTAATTACCCCCATGATCGACTTAGCGTTAACGGTTGTAAAATCCTTGTCGAGAGAAATCTCAGACTTAAAACGGTTTGCAGTCTGGGCAATTAGTGCCGCAGGACGGGCGTGGATGCCAGCTCTGTTACGAACTGTAAGAATCTTTTCTACCACTTTCTACTCCAAAAAAAATCATCAGATTTGTAGATGATTTCTTAGACTGTTCCTCAACGAAATGGGAAACAGCAGTTAATCTATAAGTCTGCAACGCAAACTTCAAGTGGACGGAAACCGCTCAACCAGAGGGAATTCCATCCTACAATTTTACATCCGTTAAACCCTAAAAACATCCGCACATGGAATACTTTAGAGATGACCGTTTCATCGGAAAATTTCAGTAGAAACAGTCGCTGCCGAAATCCTCATTCTCAGCTTCACCGGCTTCAATCCATTTAAGCACATTGCGGTTGAAATCCTGAGCTGAAAAGTATCCCATGGATTTTAGGCGTTCGTTCATTGCCGCAGCTTCCAGAATAATCGGCAGGTTTCGTCCGGGCCTGATCGGCAGTTCGATGTACGGAATCTTTACTCCAAGCAGATCCGTGTATTTCGTTTCAGTGCCGAGTCTGTCAAAAGCCTTGTCCGGAGTCCATGTTTCAAGCCGTACCACAAGCTGAACTTCCTTCTGCTCCCGGATTGAACCGACCCCGTAAAGCTGGGCAACGTTTATTATTCCAAGTCCACGGATTTCCATGTGATGGCTCAAAAACCTGTTTGCACCGCGCCCCATTATGGAGTTACCGTTTACGCACCTGAGTTCAACTACATCATCGGCAACAAGCCTGTGTCCCCTCTGAACCAGTTCCAATGCAGTCTCGCTTTTTCCGACTCCACTTTCACCGCTAAGAAGCATTCCGACACCGCTTACTTCAACAAGGACTCCATGAAGGGTCTTCCTGGGCGCAAAAATGTTCGACATGACGCGCAGAAGCCTGATGGAAAAATCAGTGGATTCCAAATCGGACTGAAGTATCGGACACCCGGACCTTTCGGCAATGGAAAGGAAAGCTTCATCGGGAGTCAGGTTCCTCGTAAATACGCAGCAAGGTATTTCATAGGAAAAGAAACGGTGGATTACGTCAAAATGTCCTTCGCTTTCAATCTTGGCCAGATACGAAAATTCTCCGCGACCAAAAAGCTGGACGCGAGCATGGGCGAAAGACTCGAAAAATCCTGAAAGGGCAAGTCCAGGTCGATTGATATCGGGTATCGTTAAAACTCTGGACAACCCACGTCTTCCGGCAATACACTTAAGGTTAAGGGTATCGTGCCCCCTCAGTTTAAGGTCAAGCAGGTCGAGCACCGTAAATTTCTTATCCGCCATATAAAACAAGTATACAAAATATCGGGTACTTATTCAATGGATTCCACAGTTTAAAATTTCACGGAAAAAGCCATGTCAGCACCGATATCTATTGTCCGTATTTCAGAACAAGTTCACCCCTGTCATTCACCCCGGTCTTTTCATAGATGATTGAAATGTAGTTTTCAACGGCTCGCTTTTTGATGTTCAGCTGATTTGCAATCTCGTCGTTGGAATAACGCTGCAGCACAAGGTCCATCACCTTTTTTTCGCGTTTCGTAAGGGCATCTACAAGCTTGTTGTATTTTATGAGCTTGGTCTGAAGTTCCTCCTGAACGAATTCCTCGCCAGAATGGATTGTGTCCATACAGACCAGAAGCTCCTCGGAACTTGCATTTTTCGAGATGTATCCGTTTGCACCGCTTTCCATTGCATTCTGAACCATGCCCGCAGCAAAAAACATCGAGTAAACGATTATCTTCACACCGGGATACAGTCCATGGATTTTTTCCATAAACTCAAAGCCCGTGTTTTCGCCGTAAAAATTCAGGTCGCAGATAAGGACATCCGGAAGACCTCCGTCTTTTTCCATGCGTTCGAAATCGGAATACGCCTGTTCGTGGGTTCCGGAATCGCCGACGCAAATCCAATCGGAATGGGACATGATCCAGCTTTTTGTTCCTCCACGAAGCATCTCATGATCGTCTATTATATAGAAGGTTTTATTCTTTTTTTCCATCACAACACCACCGTAATCTGTGTACCGCAATCCGGCTCCGAACGGTAAGTCACCTCTCCGCCCAAAAGCTGAACCCTTTCGACTATATTCCTTATTCCAAAATGAAAGTCCTTTATGTTCGTAAAGATTCCGTTGTTAATCTGTTCGACCACTTCCCGACTCATTCCGCGTCCGTCGTCGGAGATTATGATTTTCAGTCCGATTGAAACGTTCTTTTTTGGAATTCCGTTCTGAGTTTCCAGGGCAATCTTCTTGAAAAGCACGGTCACTTCGTTTGCACCCGCGTGTTTCTGGATGTTCTGGAAAGCTTCCTGCACGATTCGGTAAATGTTCATCAGCTGAGAATTGCTGCAGACGGAAAAATCGATTGAATCCTCCGAGACTATGCGCAGTTCAAAATCCTCCCCCGCTCCGTCAAAAATCTTTGCACCCAGAAGTTCAAGCGAATCAATCAGGTTGTCGCCGGAAATTGCAGGAGGAGTAAGATTGTAGCAGAGCTTACGGATGTCGTCGATGTTCCGGTTCTGCGTGCTTATGATTTTTTCTGCAGCCTCTTTGTCAGAAAGGTTTTCGGCAAGGAGTGAAACATAGCGCATGCTCTGGGCAACAGTGTCGTGGAGTTCAAGTGAAATGCGTCGGCGTTCAGCTTCCTGGACTTCAATCGAGTGGCGCAGAAACTGTTCCGAATTGTAGATGATTTTGTCACGCTTTTTGACTTCCTGGATGTTCAGCAAAATGAGAATCACGCTGCCCAAAACTATGATGACAATAAGCCATACAAAATAGTCGAAAAGTTTCTGGTGCGAACCCTCCAGGGCATAGTTCTGATTGTAGAGGTACGACAGCATGCTCAGGTTTATGTTCCGTCCGGAGTCGTAAATCAAAATGGGATTCTGCTCACCGTTTTCAATCAGCGAAAGGATTTTTCTGGATTCTTCGATACAGTTTTTTATAAGCCCGTCCGCCTCTGTCCGAAGTTCGGGATATGCTTCAAATGAGTCCGGCTCGAATTTTTCCAGTTTCTCTATGAAGTCTTTGCATGAAGAGTCATCCCTTTTGTCGTTGAAATTCTTCCATGCAAGATAAAGGTCTTTTGAGTCGTGGAATTCCGTTTCGATTTTTTTCGTGCAGCAGACGAGCGAGAAAAGCAAAACGGAAATCATAAGTATGAGGGGTAATTTTTTCATGGTCATTTTCTATCGTCATCAGGCTTACTGATGTACCCCCCCCACCTATACAAAAGTTTAGTATACAATATCGATAGGCCGAATCCTGCAAATGTGGTAATGATTCTGTCCAGAACCGTAATCGGAATGCGGCCCAGAATGCTTGAAGCAAGGACCCCGAGCTGTTCACCGGTAAATGCGAAGATGATTTTTTCAACGTCAAGGCTCCGAGCGTTCATGTTGTAGGCGAAGAAATTAATCAGTCCCGAAACGATGCAGCAGCAAAGTGCCGCACAGACGCTTGCCGTAAGTATGTAGAGGAAGGTAAAGTTGACGCTCTTTTTGAGGTTGTCCTTCTTCCGCACAAAAAGCCAGGTAATAAGGATGATTGCGAATGCAGAAAGCGAATAAAGGTAGACGAAATCCATGGAACCATAGGTGATTTTCATCTTTATGCAGACAATAGTAACGTTCACGACATAGACGAACATTGATGCAACCGGCCCGTAAACAAAAAGGACCGCCATTGCAAAAATCATGTCAAAGAAAAAAGGCGCGTGCAGCACTTCCTGAAAAAGCGTCTCCGTCAAGAAATCAAGAACGCCCGCAACGACCACCACCAGAAATATCTTAAAAAACTTTTTTGCATTTCCGTTCATAACTTCACTTCCTTGTATCATTATAATATAAGGTGAAGAAAAAAAGAATTCCAGTGAGTTTTCTCACTGATTTTCTGTGAGTTTTACTCACTGAATTTTTTACCAAATGTAAACTTTTAAACACAAATCCTGATTTTTATGTTATATTATGTTTATGGTACTTTATTTGGATAACTGTTGTTATAATCGCCCTTTTGACGATCAGACTCAGGACAGAATTCACATTGAAAGCGAAGCCATACTTGCAATTCTAAAAGCTTGCGAAAACGGTATTATAAAAATTCTTTCAAGTCCAATCGTCAGAATAGAAATTGACAAGTATTCTAATGAGTACAAGCGCGAAAAAGTTCTTGCTCTGTATTCGCTTGCGAATCCTGACATTCCGTTTACAGAAGAAATTAAAAAAAGGGCTGAAGAACTTAGGGCCAAGTCGAACATACGACTTATGGACAGTCTTCATGTAGCAACCGCAGAAGCAGGAGAGGTTGACGCCATGCTTACAACGGATGACAAATTGATTAAGTCCTGTTCAAAACTTAATCTTAGCGTAAAAGTTATAAATCCAATTGTATTTTTGCTCGATATGGTAAAAGGAGGAGAAGAATGAACGCAATAAAGAAATTAAACATAAACGATTTTGTACAAATCCGTACTCTTGGGCTTGAGGCTCTTAAAGACGCTCTTGGTGTTGTTGGAGCGACAAGATTTCTTCAGCAATATGATACAGGTTATGGTGACTACACTAAGGAAAAGTATACCCGTGAAGACGAAAGTGCGGAAGATATTTATAAGCAACTTAAAGAATACTGATTTTTGAAGGCATGTTCTTGATGAAAAAAACGTCACCCTTTTTAGAGATTACGTTACTAATCTCGAATCCGCGTG
>CACYBG010000004.1 GCA_902772605.1 uncultured Spirochaetaceae bacterium | reverse complement strand
TCAAAAAAAGCCTTGGGGATTTCGGGGAACAAGGTCAGCACAGTAAATTTCACAGGACTTACTCCAGAATCCAGAGGTGCATCAGCTGCATCCTTTTGTTTTCTACGTCAATTCCGGTCAAAAACCTGTAGCTTAAAGGCACCAGAACCTTACGGAGCGAACCGCCCTTCGTATATTTGACGTCGTCAGTCAAAAATCTGCAACCCTCGGACAGCGAAACCTCAACGAGGTAACCAGATCCGCCTTCCATTACGTTTGTGACCGTACCAATCACATCAGAATCCTTAAACCCCGATGCAACCGTTGCGGAACCCTCCGCCGCTTCGTCATCATACCATACCGAGCAACCCTTCAGGTCCTCGATATACCACTCATCCTTCTGCAACTGATGCGCGTTTTTCCTTGGAACTACGATCTGCCACCTGTTGAATTTTGCAGCTTCCTCAGGGGTGTTTATTCCAATCAGTTTCATGTACAGCGTGGTGGCCGCTTCCCTGGTGTATTCAACCTTGAAAAGCTTCTTCACCGCTCCATCCATCAAAGTCACTTCTTCCATATCGGCAAAATGCCCATACTCGCCGGAAGTGCTTTCGACCTTAAACTCGCCCGATATACCGTGGGTACCCCGGACAATTCCAACAACAAACTGCTCTACCATCTACGATCTGTCGACCCTTAAAAGCGACTCGACGAAGGAAATGAATCCCGTCATCAGTCCAAAATCTCCAGACTGTAGTGTCTACCGTCTTTGTTGGCAGTAGCGCTTAAAACAGTACGCAGAGCCTTTGCAATACGACCGTATTTGCCAATTACCTTGCCAATATCACCCTGGGCAACGCTTAACTGTAAAACAGGACCGCGTTCACCTTCGGTTTCTGTCACAGAGACTGAAGACGGATCATCGACCAATGATTTTGCTATGTATTCAATCAGGTCTTTTTCCACTGCTTACTCCTCTGTCTTATTTGGTAATCGGGTCGCCTTTTGCAGTCAGTCCTGATGCATTCATCAGCTTCTTCACAATGTTTGTAGGCTGAGCTCCAACACTGATCCAATACTTTACGCGTTCCGCATTCAAAACAACCTGCTTGCCTTCTGCTGCGATCGGGTGATACTGTCCGATTTCTTCAACAGTCTCTCCGTCACGAGGCTTGCGTGAATCCTGAATAACGACACGGTAATCAGGGCGCTTCTTTGTACCAAACCTCTTAAGTCTGATTTTTACCACTTGATTTGTCCTCCATAGGTCATAGACCTGAGTAGCTATGGGGCCCAACGAACCCCATCATGTCTAAACATGACGCCCTATTATATGGAAATTTAAGATATTCGTCAATTATTGGAACTGACTTTAGGAGACTTTTGTTCACTTTTGACGCCAAAAAGAAGGTTGGCAAAGAATACAGTTTAAGGGAAATTTCAGACGGAATACTTCATCACGTCACTTCCGCGCATGGGCTTACTGAAATAGTACCCCTGTATTACGTCGCAGTTGAATTTCTTGAGCTTCTGGTACTGCCACTCTTCCTCTATTCCTTCCGCAATCAGCTTCATGCCCAGGCTGTGGACCATGTTGATTATGTTCTTTATGAGCACGTCCTTTCCGTCATGCAGGTAGATGTCCACCATCGTCTTGTCGATTTTGACCACCCCGACGGGAACGTAGGTAAGGTAGCTGATGGAAGAATAGCCGGTTCCGAAATCATCCAGCGCAAGTCCGACACCAAGTTCCTCAAGCTGAGTGAAAAGGCTTGCAGAGTCCTGATCCTTACCCAGGTACAGGCTTTCGGTTATTTCAATCTCGATCATCCCGGGCGGAATGTCGTAGGTCTCAAGCAGGGACCTCAGGAAAGAAACGTAACCGGTGTCCACAATCTGACCGGCCGAATAGTTGATTGCAAAGCGGTGGAGAGGAATTCCGTCGTCCCTCATCGATGCCATCTGCTTTACGACCTTTTCGGTCATTATGCGGCCAATCTTCGTTATGAAACCGTTGTTCTCTGCCACGGGGATGAAAAGTGACGGTGAAATGGTATGGTTTTTCAGGCGGCACAGGGACTCGTATCCGAATATCGCACCGCTTTCAACGTCAATCTGGGGCTGAAAAAACGCTTCGAAACCGTCGTTCTCGCACGCTTCCTCCAGAATCTTAACGACCTCCTGGTTGTTGCGTATCTTCTCCTGCATTTCGGGCGTAAAGAATACGTACTTGTATTTTCCCCCGGCCTTGGCAACGTAAAGCGCATAGTTTACCGCACTCAGTATCTCGTCGTCGGTCATGTTCGATTCGACCGGAACGTTGAAAATCCCCATCTTGGTGTTGATGTCGAATTTTACTCCGTTGTATGCAAAAGGTATGTTCAGGAAAGTGACCCTCAGGCGTTCGAAATGCTGGCTCACCTCGCTCAGGTACCCCTTCCTGTAGATTACGATGAACTCGCTTCCATCCCTTGCCACGAAATATTCGCTCTGGTCCAGCTTCATCAGGAGGCTTGCAATCTTACTGAGGACCGCATCGCCGCATCCGTGGGTATACGCGTTGTTTATGCCCTTGAAATTGCTTATGTTGATTTTTACTACCGAAAAACGGCTTCCTGTACAGACCATCTCGCTGATTATCTGATGTGCGGTCTGAATCTTTGAAAGTCCGGTTAGGAAATCGTGGCTGACCATGAATTCAAGCTGTTTCCTTGAAAGCTTGAGTTCCTTCTGAATCAGCCTGGAGCGGAAAGTGACGATGGTCATGACCACGACAAGAAGGATTCCGCCGAAGAGTATCAGGAGCATGGCTACCACAGTCATTCCGTTGACCTGCCAGAACCCGCGCGAATCGTTGACCCATACGACATCCTTCGGAAAATCGGATTCACCGAGACCGAATTTCCCGGCGACGGAATAATCGAAAAGGTATTCGCATGCACTGTTTATGAAAAGGGATGTATTTGCCGTGTTTGCACCGTTCATTATGCTGACGACCGTAGCCGCTGCATGACGACCGCTTTCCCTTCCGTCCGTTACTGCGCCACCAAGGACTCCGCTTCCGACCGCAGCACGCAGACCTGTATATACGGGAATGGATGCACTTTCGGAAATGAGCCTTGCAAGGTCCGAAACGGAATGCCTTGCACCGGTGGAATCGCTGCATCCAGATATGTATATGAGTATGGTTTCGGGACCGAATTTGGAAACCTCTCCGCAAAGTTCATCGATGCTCATGGACGAAAGTTTCAGGGTGCTGAACATGAACGCAGGATATGTAAGCCCGAACGAATAGAACTGCTCTTCGTCACCGCCTGCAGAAACGGATCCGTCCACTATTGCGGTAACGTATCTTGCACCGGGATTCTGGGGGATTGCAACGTCAAGGATTTCCTTTATGCAGTGCCTGTTTACGCTTCCGGTCATCACGCTTTTTTCAGCCGCCCTCTGTCCGAGCTGAATCTGGGTGAGCCCCATGAAGACTATAGGCATGCCCCGGAAAAGTTCATCGCGGTTGGAATCCACGAACTCCAGGGATGCATCGTCACCGACTACGACTGCACTGTACTCCGGCCTTCCGTTCATGCGCATCTTGAGTGCTTCAACCGTATTGGAATAGTTTTTCCTTGGTTCCGGGAACGTATCCATGACGAAAGAATCTATGTCGATTCCTTCACCTGAAAAGACTTCCATCATGCCGGACTTCTGTTCCTCCGCAACCGAATCATCCGTAGAGCGGGACGTTATGTAAAGCACGCTCTTTCCACCGTGGACAGGAACATCATCTCCTCCCCGAGAAACTTCAAATTCCTTCGAAGATTTAAAAAGACCGTGGAATACGATGAAAAATCCGGCAGAGATTTCAAGGCTTGACAGCACGATGAGTGCAACAGTGAGGATACGTTTATGTCGTCGGCGCATATGTTTTTTCCATCCTAATGCAGGACGCTAAGAAGAACCCGACCGTGCAAATTCCAGGCATCCGGCACACGGGACTTGATTACGTCCAACGTCCAAACCGAACGTTTTATTTTTAATTGATGCCCCCTTTCGGAGTCTTTTTTTTTAACTGTTTTATAGCGAAGTTATCGAACAGGTCCATATATATGATAAATTGAAAAGCTCCAAAACGCAAGCCGAACTTTCATTTTTTTATGCAGGACGCGCAAAATGTCAGGGACACAAAAAAAGTGCACGGAGACCAGGCCTTTCAACCGGACTTCCATGCACCTTAAACCGCATCCGAAAGACGGACGGGTCGAAAAACGTCAGCGGGACTTTCTGTTTTTCAGGCAGAATTCCCTCATGGATTCAATCTGAGGTCCAGTACAGTCAGGAGACGGACCGCCGGTAGTCCTGCGTCCCTCCATGCATGCCCTGGGACTGATTTTTTCATATATGTCTTCACATATCAGGTCGCTTGCTTTCTTGAGTTCGGAAATCGGAAGGTCTTCAATCCTGTCCTTTCCCGCGTCTATGGCCATGCGGACCGTTGATGCGGCAACTCCATGTGCAGTCCTGAACGGCATTCCCTTTCGGACCAGATATTCG
>CACYBG010000003.1 GCA_902772605.1 uncultured Spirochaetaceae bacterium | reverse complement strand
TGACGGGCGGAACTTCTTGAGCACATCCATTACAGGACGGACGTAAATCCTTGTTGGGGTCAGAAGTGCTTCACCGATTGATTTTCCTGTCTTTTTTCCGTCTTCAAGGTATGGCTCGTCGAAATCAGTGACCAGACGGCGGATGAGAGAATATCCGTTTGAGTGAGGGCCGGTTGATGAAAGGCCTATCAGTATGTCGCCTTCCTTGATTGATTTTCCGGTAATCATTTCTGACTTTTCGCCGATTCCGACTCCGAAACCTGCAAGGTCGTATTTTCCCTCATCGTAGAAATCAGGCATTTCGGCAGTCTCACCGCCAAGGAGTGCACATCCTGCATCGACGCATCCATCGGTAACACCCTTTACGAGGGCTCCGGCAATCTTTGAATCAAGCTTTCCGCATGCGATGTAGTCCAGGAAAAAAGATGTCTTTACGCCGGAACAGAGGATGTCATTGACGCTCATTGCAACGCAGTCGATTCCAACGGTGTCGTATTTCTTAAGCTTGAATGCGATGTCGAGTTTCGTACCGACTCCATCAGTTCCGCTGACCATTACCGGATTTTTAAGTCCCTTTGGAACAGCAAACATTCCGTTGAAAGAACCCAGGTCGGAAAGCAGTCCCGGAATCCTGGCCCTTGCTGCCTGTTCCTTGTACTTGTCTACTGCCTTGTAGCCTTCGTTAACGTCAACACCTGCCTTTTTGTAGTCAATGACATTGTTCGCCATAAATAACTCCCGTAAAAATATGCAAGCTCCCATACGGAACTTGGCTTGTATGAAAACCGTAGCGTCTGTACGGATTTATTATAGATTGTTGTATTGTCGTAATGAAACGATTCGATAAGTTCGTTATCAAACGTCACGCATTGGAATTTCCTAGAGTTCAACTCCGAGACCGCCGTTAGACTCTGCGTCCTGGGCAAGCTTTTTCCTGAATTCGATGAGCTTGGCCTTTAATTCCGGATATTTGACGGCAAGGATTTCCACTGCAAGATAGGCAGCGTTCTTTGCATTTCCTATTCCGACGCTTGCAACCGGAATCTGTGGCGGCATCTGGACGACGGAAAGTAGGGCATCCATTCCACCAAGCCCGTTGGATTTTCCCGGATTGATGCATTCGAGCGGAACTCCGACGACAGGAAGAACCGTGTGACCCGCAATCACTCCCGGAAGTGCGGCGGAAAGACCTGCACCAGCGATGATTACCTCACAACCTTCATCCTCAACCTGACGGATTGTCTTGACCAGAAGTTCTCCTGCCCGGTGTGCGGAAATGATGTAAGCCTTGTAATCGACACCGAATTCCTTGAGAACGTCGGCGGATTTTTTCATTGTCTCGGTATCAGATTTGGAACCGAAAAAAATTGCAACTTTCATACCACAATTTAACATGCAAGGGGATTATTTTCAAGGTTTGCATGAAATTAGATATGCTTTTCAACGGCTTGAAAATGTAGTAAAATCAATTTCTATGCTGGAATCTAGTGATGCATTGATAAAAATCGATAAGGCTTCGTTTTCATATCCTCAGTCCCCTTCAAAAGCTCTGAATGGGGTTTCCGTTTCCATTTCTCCCGGCGAGTACGTTTCCGTTTTGGGTGCGAACGGTTCAGGAAAAAGTACTTTGGGAAGGATTATGGCAGGATTTTATGAGCCTGATTCCGGTACCGTTGAAATTAAGGAAGGCATACTTCCCGGAATCGTGTTCCAGCAGCCCAAGGAGCAGATTGTCGCAGGTGTCGTTGAGCGCGATACTGCTTTCGGTCCCCAGAATCTGGATATGGATAAGGGCGAAATTGAACTCAGGACCCTGGAGTGCCTTTCCGTCGTCGGTCTTGCAGACAGGTGCGATTCCAGAACGTTCGAACTTTCACTCGGTCAGACCCAGCGTCTTGCGTTCAGCGGAATACTGGCACTTTTTCCCGACCTGTTGATTCTGGATGAGGTCACGGCGATGCTTGATCCGGTTGCAAGGACGGAACTTCTTCAGATTGTAAGCAGATGGCATGCACAGGGACATTCAGTCGTACACATAACCCACGACAGGGATGAAGCTCTGATGGCCGACCGGATAATAGTCATGGAAAACGGCAGTGTCGCTTTTGACGGTGGACGCAAGGAATTCATGGAGAATGCCGAACTCTGCCTTTCGATTTTCGGTGACGATTCATCTCTTTTGACTTCGGAAATTGATTCAACCCGCCTTGATGAACTTGAAACTTCGCTTTCCGTCGAAGGACTCGGTTTTTCGTATCCGGATTTCAAGGTGTTTGAAAACCTTTCGTTCAAGCTGAAAAAGGGAACCCTTACTGCATTGACCGGACCGAGCGGCTGCGGAAAATCAACGCTCTTTGAATGTCTTGCAGGATTGCGGCAGGCTGATTCAGGAAGGATACTTGCATCCGAACGTCCGGTTCTGGCACTTCAGGAAAGCGAGGCATCACTTTTTGAACCCTATGCTGCAGATGACGTTGCGTTCGGTCCTAAAAACCGAGGCGTGGAAGGGAAGGAACTTTTGAAAAGGGTCAAGAATTCCATGGAACTTGCGGGGCTTTCATACGAGGAGTTCGGTAATCGAGGTACTTTCCGTCTGTCCGGAGGTGAAAAGAGGAAACTTTCGCTTGCAGGAATAATCGCACTGGATGCCGACGTAATGATTTTTGACGAGCCGACTTCAGCCCTGGATCCGCTTTCAAGGATAACGGTCCTGGAGAGCCTTAAGAAACTTGCCGCCTCCGGGAAAACCGTTCTTTTCAGTACTCACAGGATGGAGGAAGCTGCGTTTGCCGATGTAAGGCTCGACTGGGAAAGCCTCACGGAAAATCGGACTGCGGATGAATGTGCGACGGGAAAATCAGCTTCAGACAAATCAAATCAGGATGGA
>CACYBG010000002.1 GCA_902772605.1 uncultured Spirochaetaceae bacterium | reverse complement strand
CCCCGACCTTCTTGAACCAATCATGGCTGTTGACATTGAATCCCCGTCCGAATTTGTTGGAGACGCAATGAGCCAGATTACACAGCGTGGCGGAATGATTTCGAGCATGGAGGAAAAAACCGGAGGAAGCATAGTCCACGCACAGGCCCCGATGTCCAAGATGTTCGGATTCAGCACAAGCCTGCGCTCCGTGACACAGGGACGCGCAAGCTTCAGCATGACATTCAGCCACTTCCAAAGGAAAAACTGATTTTTTGCTGATTTTGCTATTAACAATAATCGTGTTTTGATTTATAACTATAGTCTAGGAAGGTTTTTAAAATCCGTACGAAATTAAGGACCTTCCTTCGGGAACAAGTGCAATATGGAAATCAAACAGGCAGTCGATTTCCAACCGGATTTCCGGGCTTCGCCCCCTGCCATACTATAAGCTGCCGGATCAAAAAAGTGGCGCAATCACAGGAGTTTTTTCAATGGCAAACAAGATTACCGTTATCGGTGCAGGACAGGTCGGATCAACAGTGGCCTATGCACTTATCGTGAAGGGTGTCGCATCAGAAATCGTCCTTATTGACATCAATAAGGAAAGGGCAATGGGTGCGGCAATGGACATGAGACAGGGTACGCCTTACACAAAGGCCATCAACATCCATGACGGAGATTACGAGGATGCAAAGGATTCCGACGTAGTCATCCTTACGTCTGGAGTTGCTCGCAAGCCTGGACAGACACGCCTTGATTTGGCTCAGATCAACGTAGACATCACAAAGAGCATCATTTCACAGATTACCAAGGTTGCACCGAAAGCCAACTACATCATCGTTGCAAACCCTGTAGACATCCTTACATATCAGTTCGTCAAGTACTCGGGAATCCCTGCAGACCACATCTTCGGAACCGGAACCATGCTTGATACGGCACGTCTCCGCACTAAGCTCGCCGACACATACAACGTTGCACCTGTACACGTACATGCCTACGTTTACGGAGAGCACGGAGATTCTTCTTTCGTTCCGTGGTCCCTTGCTAACATCGGAACCATTCCTGTGGACAAGTTTGCAGAATCAGCTGAAGGACGCAACTTCCCTGCCCTCAACCACGACGAGATTGAGGAATACGTACGCACATCCGGCGGAATCATCATCAAGGCAAAGGGATGCACCGACTACGGTATCGGAGCAACAGTAACACAGCTCTGCAACTGCCTTACTGCCGGAAAAGACTCACTCCTCACGGTATCAACGATGCTCAACGGTGAATACGGCATCTCTGACGTTGCACTCAGCATCCTTGCAATCGTAGGTGCAAACGGAATCAAGAACCGCATGGTAGCTCCTCTTACGGACACAGAAGTTGCTTCACTCAGAAAGAGTGCCGACACCCTTAAGGACATCATCAAGCAGCTGCACTTCTAGGGTGAAAGATTCATGTCGTCCTGAACTTTCAGGCTTCCGCATCTTAATGAATTCGGAAAGGCTTCCTGAACCTGGTTCAAGCCGGCATGAACATAGAAAAATATGCATCATGCCCTGGAAATCGATTTTTCCGGGGTTCCTTTCAAGTCTGTTGTGGCGGCAGACGGTGGGATGGAGTCTTTCCGTTCCCGATGAAAACCTATTTACAACAAGGGTAACTCTTGACCTGGGTCATGAAGTCGCCCCCTATTCTTTTTTATGGAGAAAACGATGGAAAATTTCCGCATCGAGCATGATTCCATGGGCGAAGTGAAGGTTCCTGCAGACAAGCTCTGGGGAGCTCAGACTGAACGCAGCCATGAGAATTTTGAAATTGGCGTAGGCATTGAAACGATGCCGCGTGAAATTACAAAGGCCTTTGGATACCTGAAAAAGGCTGCCGCCATTGCAAACAACGCCTTGAAGCCTGAGAAGATGACGGCAGAAAAGCTTGAGTGCATTTCCAAGGCATGCGATGAAGTCATAAGCGGAAAGCTGAACGACAACTTCCCTCTCGTCGTATGGCAGACAGGTTCAGGCACCCAGAGCAACATGAATGCAAACGAAGTAATCGCCAACCGTGCAAATGAAATTGCAGGCAAAAAGCTCTGTCACCCGAACGACGACATCAACATGAGCCAGTCGTCAAACGATACCTTCCCTACTGCACTCCACATTTCTGCCGTTGCAGCAATCGAGGACAAGCTCCTTCCGGCAGTCGATACGCTGGTAAAGACCTTTGAAAAGCTCGAAAAGGACAACGAAGGCATCGTAAAGTCAGGACGCACGCACCTTCAGGATGCCGTTCCGATTCAGTTTTCACAGGAAATTTCAGGATGGAGGACATCTCTCGAGCGCGACGTTGAAATGCTCAAGTCTTCCCTCCCTTACCTCAAGCAGCTTGCACTCGGAGGTACGGCAGTCGGAACAGGGCTCAACGCACCGAAGGGATTCGACGAAAAGGTCGCCGCAGCCGTTTCAGATCTGACGGGAAAGCAGTTCATCACGGCACCGAACAAATTCCATGCACTTACATCAAAGGACGAGCTCGTATTTGCACACGGAGCAGTAAAGGCACTTGCAGCCGACATGATGAAGATTGCAAACGACGTCCGCTGGCTTGCATCAGGTCCACGCGACGGTCTTGGAGAAATCCACATTCCGGAAAACGAACCGGGTTCTTCAATCATGCCGGGAAAGGTCAACCCGACCCAGTGTGAAGCCGTAACAATGGTCGCAGTACAGGTCATGGGAAACGATGCAGCAATCGGATTTGCAGCAAGTCAGGGCAACTTCGAACTCAACGTATTCATGCCGGTCATTGCATACAACTTCATCCAGTCATGCCGCCTTCTTGCAGAAAGCATTCTGAGCTTCAACAAGAACTGTGCTGTCGGAATAACGGCAAACAGGGAAAAGATGCACGACAACCTCCACAATTCACTGATGCTTGTAACCGCTCTCAACCCGTACATCGGATACGAAAATGCTGCCAAAACTTCCCATCTGGCATACGAAAAGAACATCTCCCTCAAGGATGCCTGCGTACAGCTCGGATTCCTGACACCGGAAAGGTTCGATGAAGTATTCCATCCGGAAGAAATGGCGGGCGTAAAGAAATGATTTCGGCCTGCTGATTTTTTCGAAGGCTGTCGGAAGAAAGCCTCCGTTTGATAACTAAATGGAAGGCTTTTTTCAAAATAATTGTCGCAAAAATCAGGATGTTGATTTATAATGGATTTTGCCGTTGACTTTCGGTTTTCGGCATGTCGAACGAATCGGAAGGGATATGTGTGGCGTGTATCCCTTTCAGAACATAACGAGTCCGCATGAAAAATGAGTAAGGCATTATTAACTGCGGGTTTTAATGTTCACCAAAAGGAGGCTGTGCTTTTGGTGCACGGCTTCCCATATACTTTTTTGTAAAAGGAAGTAGTTCATGGAGAATACCAGAAATTACAGTTACTTCCCTGGATGTACGCTGAAGAACAAGGCTCTCGACCTTGACAGATATGCGCGTGCATCGGCGGAAGCACTCGGTTTTACCCTTGAAGAAATCCCTGAATGGCAGTGCTGTGGCGGTGAATATCCGCTTGGCAAAAATGAAGTTGCATCAAAGCTTCCTTCAATCCGTGCATTGGCAAATGCAAGAGACGCCGGTCAGGATCTGGTTACGCTATGTTCCGCATGTTACAACGTTATCAAGCAGGTAAACGACGACATGCAGCATGACGAGGACATCATTCTAAGGGCAAACAACTATCTCAAGGAAGATGGAATTGAGTATCACGGAGAGACGAAGGTCGTCCACTATCTTGAAATCCTCCGCGACGTCATCGGATGGGACAACATCAAGAAGGCCGTCAAAAAGCCTTTCACCGGAAAGAAAATCGGTGCATACTACGGATGTCTCCTTCTCCGTCCGGGAAAAGTACTTCAGCTCGATGATTCCGAAAATCCACAGATTCTTGAAGATTTCATCAAGGCGATAGGCGGAACACCCGTCATCTACGCCCAGAGGAACGAATGCTGCGGTGCATATACAATGTTCGAGGACGAATCGATTCCAAAGAACCGCACTGAAAAAATCCTTTCAAATGCAGAAGACATGGGTGCAGATTTCCTTGTAACATCCTGCCCTCTCTGCCGCTACAATCTGTTGAAGAATAAAGGCGACTCTAAGCTTGACGTAATCTACTTCACCGAACTCCTGGCCGAAGCTCTTGGCCTTAAAGAGGAGGCTTGCTGATGGAAAACGCAGAATTGCTCAAGGAAGAAGTCCTTATGAGGTCGGGCGTAAATCCAAAGAAATGCATGGTCTGCGGAAAATGTTCAGCTACATGCCCAAACTATGATGCAATGGAATATCACCCGCATCAGTTCGTGCAGATGGTCGAAAACGGCGAAATCGAAAAGCTCATGGCATCAAAGTCAATCTATGCATGCCTCAGCTGCTTCGCCTGCCTTGAACGCTGCCCGAGACAGGTCGAGCCTACAAAGCTCATTGATGCAGTACGTCAGGTTGTTGAAGGAACACGCGGTCCTCATCATCTAGACCCAGCCCAGGTACCAGAGCACTTAGATCCAGAGATGCCGCAGCAGGCATTGATGAGTGCTTTCAGAAAGTACAAAAAATAATTAAGGAAATTCTATGGAAAGAATTGGTGTTTTTGTATGTCACTGTGGTACTAACATTGCCGGAACAGTTGACGTAGCAAAAGTCGCTGAAGAACTCGGAAAGGTTAACGGAGTCGCATTCTCGACACACTATACCTACATGTGCTCATCAGCCGGACAGAAGATGATTGAGGACAAGATCCACGAACTGAACCTTACGGGCGTGGTTCTCTGCTCCTGCTCCCCACGTATGCATGAAAAGACATTCCGTGCATGTGCAGAACGTGCAGGACTCAACGCATACAAAGTTGAAGTGGCGAACATCCGTGAACAGTGTTCATGGGTCATGAAGGATGTTCCGGATGCAACCGAAAAGGCAATCGCACTCGGAAAGGCCGCAATCGCCAAGACCATACTCGACACTCCTCTGATTGAGGGTGAAACACAGATGACCAAGCGCGCACTGGTTATCGGTGGAGGAATCGCCGGAATTACGGCAGCACTCGACATTGCAGACGCAGGATTCCCGGTCGACATCGTTGAAAAGGATTACACGGTCGGCGGAAAGATGGCAAAGCTCGACAAGACCTTCCCTACCCTTGACTGCGCATCATGTATCGTTACCCCGAAGATGACGGAAGTAAGTCAGAATTCAAACATCCGCATACTTTCATATTCAGAAGTCAGCAGGGTCAGCGGATATATCGGAAACTTCGAGGTAGACATCACCCGTCACCCGCGCTACGTCGATGAGACAAAGTGTACGGGATGCGGCGCATGTATCGAAAAGTGTCCGAACAAGAAGGTTCCGAATGCATTCAACCTGAACCTCAACAACAGGAAGGCTATCGACATTCCGTTCGCACAGGCAGTTCCAAAGGTTGCAAACATCGATGCAAGATACTGCCTCCACATGAAGGGACTTGCAAACGGCAAGGACAACGTGTGTGGATTCTGCGAAAAGGCATGTGGAGTCGGAGCAATCAACTTCCACCAGAAGGAAGAGGTTCTGACAGAAAAATACGGTGCAATCATCGTAGCTACGGGATACAATCCAATCAGCCTTGAAAAATTCGATGAATATGCATACAGCCAGAGTCCGGACGTCGTTTCTTCACTTGAATTCGAAAGGCTCTGCAACGCATCAGGTCCAACGAACGGACATCTCCTCCGCCCGTCAGACGGAAGGGAGCCTAAGGAAATCGTATTCGTACAGTGCGTCGGATCCCGCTGTTCAGCCGATTCAACGAAGGGTCACGAATACTGCTCAAAAATCTGCTGCATGTACACTGCAAAGCATGCAATCCTTACCCGCGACCATTATCCGGATACGAACATCACGGTATTCTACATCGACGTGCGTACGCCGGGTAAAAACTTCGATGAATTCTATCGCCGTGCAGTCGAACAGTATGGCGTACATTACATCAAGGGTCAGGTTGGAAAGGTCACGCCTCTCTCCGACGGAACGCTCGACGTCCAGGGTTCTGATTTAATCCTGAACCGTCAGGTGCACATAAAGGCGGACATGGTCGTTCTTGCTGCATCAATCGAAGCTGACAAATCGGCCCGTCCTCTTGCAACGATGCTCACCACGTCAATGGACAACAACGACTTCTTCCTCGAAGCCCATGCAAAACTCCGTCCGGTAGAATCACCGACTGCAGGAATCTTCCTTGCCGGTTGCTGCCAGGGACCGAAAGACATCCCTGAAACCGTAGCCCAGTCGTCAGGTGCCGCCGCAAAGGCAATCTGCCTTCTGGTCAAGGATAAGCTCAAGAACAATCCTTGTACGGCTCATCCCGATGAAAACATGTGTAACGGCTGCGGACAGTGCGTCAACGTATGTCCTTACGGAGCAATCTCTTATGTCGATAAGGATTTCCGCGGACCAAACAGAACGACGATTACACGCCATGTGTCACAGGTCAATACTGCAATGTGCCATGGATGTGGAGCATGTACCGTTGCATGTCCTTCCGGAGCAATGGATCTGTTCGGATTCAGCAACAAACAAATCTTGGCGGAGGTTGATAGCGTTCTCTAACATCAATCGTCATCCTGAATCTTTTCAGCTTGACGCGTTATAAACGTGAAAAATGACTATGAGTGAAAACAAAGAGTGGACACCTAAAATCGTTGCCTTCTGCTGTAACTGGTGTTCTTATGCTGGTGCTGACTTGGCCGGAAACAACCGCCTTGAGTACCCTAAAAACGTAAAGATTATCCGCATTCCATGTTCATGCCGCCTGAACCCGATGTTCATCCTGCGTGCATTCCAGCGTGGAGCTGACGGAGTAATCCTGTGTGGCTGCCATCCGGGCGACTGCCACTATTCAACCGGAAACTATTTTGCACGCCGCCGCATGACTCTGCTTTTCAGCATGCTCGACTATCTGGGCATTGAAAAGGAAAGGACGCGCGTAGAATGGTGTTCCGCCGCCGAAGGTGTACGTTTTGCAGGAATCATGAACGATTTCGTAAAGCAGATTACCGAACTTGGTGAAAACAAGAAGCTGGAGGATGTAAGATGCAAGACAAACTGATAGCCCGTGCAAAAGAATTGCTTGCAGAAGGCAAAGTCCAGAAGGTAGTCGGATGGAAGAAGGGTCTTTTCGACGACGACATTACGCCGGGAGTATTCTCTTCTGCCGAAGAACTTGACAGGGATTTCGTATTCAACGTCAACTGCAAGGCAAACCTTTCAAAGTACCTCGTAAAGATTACAAGGGAAATCGAAATACAGAAAAGCACAACGCGCATGAACAACACCATGGCAAAGCAGCGTGATCCGAATGCAGAGGACAAGCCTATTCCACAGGAAGTTGTTCTGGTATTCCTTAAGCCGAGCGATACGTATTCATTTACCCAGCTCCTCAAGGAAAACCGCATAACCCGCGGAGACGTTTACGCAATCGGTGTTCCATGTCAGGACACTTTGAACGGCGGAGAAGTCTGCGACAGCTGTGCAGGAAAAAAACACGTTTCATGCGATGAACTGATCGGAGTTGATGAAGCTGCAGAAGCCGAAATCGAACCGAACGTAAAGCGCATGGAAGAGGTTGCAAAGCTTGAAGCGATGACGGCTGATGAACGCTATCCATTCTGGCAGTCACAGTTCTCACGCTGCATCAGGTGCAATGCATGCCGCAACGTATGTCCAGCCTGTACCTGTGAAAAGTGCGTATTCGACAACAACAATCTCTATACGTCACAGAAGGTTGCCCAGACAAGCTTCGAGGAAGATCTCTTCCATATAATCCGTGCATGGCATGTAGCCGGAAGATGTACGGACTGCGGTGAATGTTCAAGGGTCTGTCCACAGAACATTCCGCTCTATCTCCTCAACAGGAAGTTCATCAAGGACATCAATGAAATCTACGGTGACTATCAGGCCGGTGCCGACATGGAATCAAAGCCTGCAATGCTCCGTTTCAATGAGGAAGACCCTGAGACTACCATAGTCTACGCAAGATCAAGAAACGGAGGTGAGAAATAATGCTTTCTATTTCAAAAGATAAGATTGATTCATTATTTGAGCTCATCGGTTCAAAGCAGCCTTTGTACTTGCCTGTAGACAACGATGCAGGTAAGTCCGATTTCCACAGATGGGAAAAGGGAGCAAGGCTTTCCGAAAATCTCAAGACCGTACGTTCTGCAAAGGATTTTTTCTTCCCTAAGGCTGAAAATCTCGTAAGCTACAAGGTGGAAGGAAAGGAAATTACGGTCGTGGATCCAAGGAAGGATGTCGAGGACTTCGTGGTTTTCGGCGTCAGGGCTTGTGATGCAGTCGGATTTACAGTCATCGACAACGTATACCTGCACATGAATCCGGTCGACTCATACTACAAGAACCGTCGCGAACATGGAACCGTAATCACCCTGGCATGCAATGAACCTGCAAGGACATGTTTCTGTGCGGCATATGGAATCGATGCGTCGCTCAATGAAGATAAAAACGGTTCTGCCGGTGACGTAAGCTGCTGGCTTGCCGACGGAAAATACCATTTCCAGGCAAACACCGAAAAGGGAAAGAAATTCATCGAGAATGCAAAGTCCGTTCTTTCAGACTCAGATGCTAAGGCGGTTGAAGCGGAAAAGAAAAGCATTTCCGAAAAATCAAAGGGAACGCCTTTCGCCAAGCTTGACCTTTCAAAGTTCAAGGGCGAAGACATGCTCAAGATTTTCAACTCAAAGATCTGGCAGAAAGTTGCTGAACCTTGCGTAGGATGCGGAACCTGTACATATGTCTGTCCGACCTGCATGTGTTTCGACGTACGCGACTTCGATACGGGCAACGGAATCCGTCAGGTAAGGTGCTGGGACTCCTGCATGTATTCAGACTTCACCCAGATGGCCGCTGCAAATCCAAGGCTTTCCCAGGTGGAACGCTCAAGACAGAGGTTCATGCACAAACTCATGTACTATCCGATGGCTCACGAAGGCCTGTTCAGCTGCGTAGGATGCGGTCGCTGTCTTGAAAGCTGCCCTGTCCACATGAACGTGGTAAAGGTCGTGAACCTTGTCAATGAGACGGATGATATTAAGGAATAGGAGACGGAAATGGATACTAACGAAAGCTTTATTCCTTATGTAGGAAAGATTATCGATATAAGGCAGGAAACTCCTGACGTCAAGACTTTCAGCGTGGTCGGCCTTGACGGAAAAAAACTCTTCGAGCACATTCCGGGACAGTGCGCAATGCTCAT
>CACYBG010000001.1 GCA_902772605.1 uncultured Spirochaetaceae bacterium | reverse complement strand
CAGGATTTGGCTTCGTTCAGTCACCAGGATTCGGCTTCGTTCTGATATAGGAATATTTGTCAGCCGTTGGAATCTTGAGAACAAGGGTTTTGATTTGATTCAATCGTCGCGGATGCTTCCGGGGGCAAGTCCGAATTCCCTGCGGAACACGCGGTTGAAATATGAGGGGTCGCGGAATCCTGTTTTTGCGGCGATTTCCTTTACGCTTAATCCGGTTCTTTCCAGGAGAATCTTTGCTTCACTTACTCTGACTGCCATGACGTAATCCCACAGGTTCAGGCCCATTTCTTTTTTAAAGACCCTTGAAAGGTAATCGGCACATGAACCGACGTTTTTTGCAATCATTTCGCGGGTTATGTTTTCTGCAAAACGCTCCTCAATGAATCGCAGGGACAGCTTTACGATGGACGAAGTTTTAGGAGGAAGGAACGATTTCCGTGATTCCAGAATCTGCCGTATGCGTTTTTTAACTTCAGGATTTTCAATCAGGTGGAGCGAGCAAATCATTACCCTGGGAAGATTCAGCATGTCTGAAAAACGAGTGAGAAGCGAAAGATTTTCGGACAGAATCAGCACGGGGATAAACCTGAAATTTTCATTTCGCCTGAGCTGCTGAACGTCAAAATCATAAATCGAATCAACGACGATAAGGTCGGGAATGAATCCGTAAATCATCGTGTCCAGAAATTTTATCGACGACACGACTTCCAGCTGACATTCAGACGGAAAATGCCGGATGATTTTTGAATCCTGAGTTACGATTACGATTTTTTTTGAGGCAATCATTTATCTGGACGCAAGACGCAAATTAAAGCCAATATACTGAACCGTATTTGGTGTCCTTGAAATTCAGGAACTCCTTTATGCACTCCGCTGTTTCTGCATGAAGTTTGGAAATCCTGACGTCGCCTTTTTCTGTTTTTACAAGCGGATCAACATAGCGTTTTTTCACCTGAAGCGACATGTTGTATGCATTATCAATAGGCGAATCAAAATGCTCGACCCTTTTCATGCGGCGGAAAGTGTTCCAATGCTTCTTGAATTTCTTTATGGAATCGGTTGAATCTGCTGACGGCCTGTTCTTGACGATTCTGTCGAAACACCTGACGATGGAAAGTTCATCCAATTCATAAAGGTCGGTCTCACAGACGAATCCGCTTTCGATGGCCAATGAAATCGTGTCGGCCAAAAGTTTCATGGTTAGCTTGTCTTCGTTTTCCTGAAGGAGTTTTGATATGTCAAGGAATTTTTTCGTATAAACTGCTGCGGCGTTCAAATCGGAAAAACCGAGTTCATCCTCACCGTTTTCATTTTTAAGTACCTGTATGCAGGAATAGTTTTCCTTGATTTCATTCAGGGACCAGGATTCATTCAGTGCTGCACCGGACGGATACATGTATTCCAATCTGTCTGCACTCAAACCTGGACGCGGATTATCGGCAATCGGATACTTGTGATAGTCGTCGATTTCGTATTTATAGATTCCGTCGCGGAAAAGGTTTTCGCTCAAAATCAAATCGTCGTTAATCATATCGTGGGTCGGTTCTTCCGTGCTTTCCTGATTTTCAAAATCACCGTTTTTAAAATCGATTACGTGACTGAATGCAGGGGTCGCAATGTCATGAAAAAGTCCGGCGAGCGACTGTTTTTTGTCATGGGTGAATTTCCAGATTATCAATGCAACGCCAATCGAATGGTCCAATCGGGAGTAAAAGAATTTATTGTCGAACAGAGGTGTCCAGTCAGTACCGCAAAGAAGTCCGACTCCATCAAGACGCTGAACAATCGGAAGGGATGAATATTCCAAAATGAAATCCGGAACTTCATCCGATAGAATCGAATGATAGGCACGGGCATAAACCTTTCCGTCAATCTTTGCACCTGCATTACTTTCATCGAAAATGTTTTCCATCCTTACGCTCCCCTAAAAAATTGATCGAATCCACTCGACTGTTCCGTTTTTCCAAAGGACATACACCCCCAGGGAAATCATCAGAATCGGAATCAGGAAATATCCGACGGTCCTCATGTTTTCTGCCAGGCTTGGAATTTTGACAGCCAGATTTGCAAGTATCAATACCATCAATTGTAAAACAAAAATCGCAATTCCGCAAATTAAATATTGAGTGTTTGTGACTGTCGTAAAAAATGGAATGTAGATGCAGAAATAT